>NZ_JAWDKD010000015.1:0-135449 GCF_032714475.1 Methanolapillus africanus
GATTGATAAAAGGTATTTTAATCTTTACTTAAAAGAATGTGAATTTAGGTACAATTATAGGAATGAGAATTTATATCTGAAAATCCTGGAAATTATCAGAGAAAATCCTCTATTCTTATCATGACCCTTATTATTTATCTTAATTTTCCGTTCCGACAATGATAAAGTTTTAATAAAAATGGGGAATTAGTCCCTCAATCTATCCATTATATTTTATCAAATTATTTCACTCAAAAATCAAATTTAAAAATAAATTCAAAAATGAATTTTATTCATCAAGGTATTAAAATGACAGAAATTACACATTGGGCCGACGTTGTTGCCGAAGAAGTCGCGTCAAAACGCGCGCAAAACACCATCTCCACCGGCATTACCCCGTCCGGTCACATCCACATCGGAAATATGCGTGAAGTGGTCACGGCGGACGCCGTTTACCGGGCCGTAAAGGACCAGGGCGTCAACCCCGAATTTTATTACATTGCCGACAACTACGACCCGCTCCGGAAAGTCTATCCGTTTTTAACGGAAGAAGAATACGCCGGACACGTCGGCAAACCGATTTCCGAAATTCCGTGCCCGTGCAAACAACACAAGAGTTATGCGGAACACTTCCTGGAACCCTTTTTAGAATCCATGAACAAACTCGGGATTCATCCGAAAGTGCATCGAACCGACGAACTTTACAAAGCCGGCGCCTTTGCCGGCTCCATTAAAACAGCGCTGCGCTGCCGCGACCAAATCGCCGTTATTTTAAAAGAAGTGTCCGGCAAAGACGTGCTCCCGGACTGGAGCCCATTCAATCCGATTTGTGAAAACTGTTTGAAAATCAATACCGCCAAAGTGACCGGTTTTGACGAAGAAGAAGAAACCGTCAGTTACACCTGTTCCTGCGGCAAATCCGGCAAAGTGTCCATGACCGGCGGCGGCAAACTCACCTGGCGCGTCGAATGGCCGGCCAAATGGGGCATTTTGGGTGTCACCGTCGAACCGTTCGGCAAAGACCACGGCTCCAGCGGCGGTTCTTACGATTCCGGCGTTCGGATCGCGCGCGAAGTTTTCGGCTACGAACCGCCGTACCCAATCGTTTATGAATGGATTATGCTGGGCGAACAAGGCGCTATGTCGTCGTCGTCGGGCGTCGTCGTGTCCATTTCAGACATGCTTGACGTCGTTCCGCCGGAAACGCTGCGTTTCCTCATCATGAAAACAAAGCCGGAAAAGCACATTAAATTCGACCCGGGACAGCCGCTCTTGAACCTCGTGGACGAATACGAACGCTTGCGCGACAAAGAAGACGCGACCGGTATCGAGAAGCGGATCGTCGAACTCTCCAAAGCGGAAGGCGTCCGCCAATCCAAGATTCCGTTTAAGCAAATGGTTACTATTTATCAAGTCGCCGGCGGCGACCTGGCGCAAATCGATAAAATCGCCAAACGCTCCGGCTTTGACGAAGATCCCGAAGTCATCAACCAAATGGCAAAAAACGTCGGTGTCTGGCTCGATAAATACGCGCCGCCGTTTGCGAAGTTCGGCGTCAAAGACACGGTTCCGGTTCAATGCGCGTCGCTCACCAATACCCAGCGCGCCTTTTTGAACGCCTTTGCAGACGAATTATCCGGCCTTCAAAACGAGCTGACCGCCGAAGACGTTCAGCGGATTGTTTATGAAACAAAAACCGCCGGCACATCCATTGCCGAAAGCATGGTGAAATACGCCGGCGCTGCCATTCCGGAAAGCGAAGTCGACCCGAAAAACTTCTTCGCCGCCATTTATCTGGCGCTTCTCGGACAAACTTCCGGCCCCAAAGCCGGCTGGTTCTTGACGTCCTTTGACAACGCCTTCCTCATTCAGCGGTTTAAAGAAGCAGCGGCTTACCGGCCGTAACTTCTTTTCATTTTTTTCCGTTTTTTTATTTTACCGGGAACTTTTATTTTGTAATGATTTATTCTTTCCGTAATTGATTCTGATTTCTTTCGGAGATGACAAAATGCTTGAAAAACTCAAAAAATCTCTTGTCGAGGCGCCGGTGATTCAAAAAGAGTCCGACGGAAAGATTTACAATTATTTCGTTCATCCGATTTCCGACGGCATTCCGTCGATTCATGCGGATATTTTGGATGAAATCTCCGATTTCATCATCCGTTCCGAGGGCGGCCTTTCCGGCGTCGACGCGGTTTTGACGGTGGAATCGATGGGCATTCCGATCGCCATTCCGGTGACCATGAAAACCGGCGTTCCGACCTGTATCGTTCGAAAACGCAAATACGGTTTGCCCGGCGAAGTTGAATTATCGCAATCGACCGGCTATTCCAAAGGGCAACTTTTCTTGAACGGACTCAAAAAAGGCGACCGGGTTTTGGTCGTCGACGACGTCATCAGCACCGGCGGTACTCTTTTAGCGCTTCTCAACTGTTTGAACCGGATGGGCGTCACCGTTGCCGGCGTGTATTGCGTGATCGGGCGCGGCAGCGGCCCGGAAATCATTTTGAAAGAAACCGGACACAAAGTGACGGTTTTGGTAGATATTGACGTGACAAAAGACGGCGTGACCATCGCCGGGGGCTGCGAATGAAAACACCGATTTGTTTGAGCCCGTGCAGCGGCGGCAACGCCGAAGATCCGTCAGCGGACGATCCGTATATTGATTTTACGAAAGCGTCTTATGATTTTGAAGTGACTCAAATATTGGACAAAATCGAACAAATTCAAACGCAGAAGAATCAGACCGGCGACTTTTCCCCAATTTTGGTCGGTCTTCAATTTCCGGAAGGGCTCAAAAAACATGCCGTCGAATTATCATTTTTGATTGAAAACATCACCGGCGCTTCTGTTTTAATCTCGGCCGACCCGTGTTTCGGCGCCTGCGACTTGGACGCCGCCTTGATTTCCAAAACCGACGTGATGTTTCACTTCGGGCATGCGCAGCTGGAACACACCGATTTGGAGAAAAAAGTTTGTTTTATTGAAACCCGTTCCAAAGTGGACGTCAACCCTGCAATTCTGTCAGCGCTGGCGCTTCTTCCCGAAAAGAAAATCGGACTGGTGACGACGGTTCAACACGTTCACCAATTGGAAAACGTCAAATCCATTTTGGAAGACGCCGGGAAAACAGTTGTGATTGCACGGGGCGACAGCCGGACGCCGTACCCCGGACAGGTTTTGGGATGCAATTTCTCCGCGGCGCGCCCGTCAAAAGGCGATTGCGACGTTTATCTTTTTATCGGCAGCGGACGGTTCCATCCGATCGGCGTGGCCCTTTCTTCTAAAAAGCGGGTGGTTTGTGCAGATCCGTTTTTTTCGGAAGCGTTTGAACTGGATTTCCGGAAATTTTTGATGCAAAGAAGCGCCGTCATCGGCAATTCCATGGACGCCGAAACGTTCGGGATTATCGTATCCACCAAAAATGGACAATGCCGGGAAAAACTGGCGCAGCGCCTTAAAGAAAAAGCAAACGCACACGGAAAACAGGCCGTCATTTTAAGAATGGATTTGGTGACGCCAGACCAGATGCTGAATTTCCCGGTCGGCGCCTTTGTCAACACAGCTTGTCCGCGGCTGGCCATTGACGATTCCGGACGGTATCCGGTCCCGGTTTTGACGCCGCAGGAATTTGAAATCGTTCTGGGAGAACGGGATTGGGAAGATTTGATTTTGGACGAAATTTTAGAAGGGGAAAGGGAATAAAATTATCTATCAAACTCTTCTCCATATTGATTCATGTCGGATTATTTCTCCAACCGATGGTTGGAGAAATTCATTTCCTTGATACGCGTTTACTATCTTTTTGTTTGTTTTTTTGACGGGCGGCATGCGCGCGCGTTACAGCACACATTTTCTTTGCATTTCTAAAATCGAGGGTGCATTTTTCGAAGATGTCGTCCAAACCAACCCGTAAAATCAAACGCGATAGCGTTTGTATTTTACGGATACCACTGAGCAGATATAATTTTAGTTGTCAGTAAGGTGCAAATCGGATCAAGAAAGACGTGTATTGTTAGAAACAGAAGATGCAAACTGAAATCTAAAAACAGTCACCTGTCGGTGCAATTTGAAATTTAAATAATGGTGAACTGTCAGATGCAATCGGAATCTAAAGATAGTAAACTGCAGGTGCAAACTGTAATTTTAAAATGGTGAACGATCAGGTACAATCTGATCCGTTTACAAAAAATCAACTCTTAACTTTAAATACAGTCGGTCCACACCAATTTGTATCTATTTTGCAGCGGTATCCGTTTAAACAGACGCGATACGCGTCTGTTTAAACGGGATGGTTTGCTTGATGACAGAAAAATATTCTTTTTGCCACTTTATTTTTTATTCTTTATTTTCAACACCCTTTTTTTAAACCCAAACAAAGAGTCCGACCACGTAAATGACATAAATAACGGCAATCAAACCGCCCTGCCACCGGGTAATTCTTTTTTTGTAGCCGAAAATTGCCAGCAGAACGAACAGAACCATCATAAAAATAAAATCATAATTCATCAGCTGGCTGTTCACCGGCAATTTGGCGAAAAGCGATGAAACGCCTAAAATCATCGTGATATCGAGAACGTTGGCGCCGACAATGTTGCCGACGGACAGTTCTTGGCAGCCTTTTCGAAAAGACGTGATGGCGGTCACAATTTCCGGCAGCGACGTGCCGATGGAAATCACGGTCAAACTGATAATCAGTTCGGGAATACCGAGTTGCTGCGCAATCGTAATACCGTTGTCCACCACCAGTTTGCTGCCGAGAATGACCAAGGCGGCGCCGACAATGAAAACAACGGCGTCGAGCTTGTATCCGGAAAGCGGCACTTTCGCCCAAACGCCGGTTTTATCGTCCGGCAATTCGCAGGAAACCGTATCCGGATTCTTCTTTTGAGCCACATAGGTGTAAATCATGTAGGCGGCAAAAATCGCCAGCAGAATAAGGCCGTCAAAAGCGGTGATCATACCGTCGAGACACAACAGGAATAAAACGGCGCCGGAAATCAGAAGAAGGAGAACTTTGACGTTAAACGCTTTGTCGTCGACGCGAATGGCTTTGAGAACGGCGATAAAACCGATCGCGATACCGATGTTGCAAATCGTAGAGCCGACCGCGTTGCCGATCGCCATGTCGGCGTGTCCGGTCACGGCGGCCATAAAACTGACGGTAAATTCAGGCGCCGTTGTCGCAAAACTGACCACCGTCGCGCCGATGACGGCTTTGGGGATGCCGCTGCGCTTTGAAATACTGACGGCGGAATCCACGAACCAGTCCGCGCCTTTGGCAATTAAAATTAAGCCGAGAATAAATAAAACATAAATAAGAATGCTTGAAATCATAGTTTTTCACCCAAAAAATTCAATTAAAACAAATCCGTTATCGCAGGATTGACCGGCAGCGGTTACCACTTGATGGCATTTGGAAATTAAATCTGAAAATTTGATCGGAGAAAATAAAACACAAAAGTGGTATAAAAGGAATTTCCTTTTAAAAGATGCCGGATAAAGACAAAACAAATCATCTTGACGCCGAAAAAAAAGAAAACAAGACAAAAGAGAAAGAAAGAGAAAGAAAAATAGAATGAAGAATAAAAAATTCCGATTATGTTTCCGTTTTTGACGTTTTGGAAATTAAATGCCCGCTCTATTTTGATTCTGATTCCGAATTTGATTTGACCGAATCAAATTATTTTTCTTTTTAACCCCGGATATTCCGATTATTGAACGTGAATGAAACCGCCGGAGGAGCCGTTTGTGCTGTCCGGAACAGTTGTGTTGTTGGCCGAAACAGTTGTGTTGTTCGTGGCCGGAACAGTCGTGTTGTTCGTTGTCGGAACGGTTGTGTTGTTCGTTGTGTTCGGAACGGTTGTGTTGTCCGTGGTGTTCGGAACAGTTGTGTTGTCCGTGGCATTCGGAGCGGTTGTGTTGTCCGTTGTGTTCGGAACGGTGGTGTTATTTGTGCTGTTCGGCGACGTATTGTTCGCACCATCATCGACGCAGCCGCTGAGAGCGACGACTAAAAGAAGGAGCGCGATAGCCGCAAGGGTGAATAAAGATCGTGTTTGTTTTTGCATAAAAGAACCTTCTCCTGAACATGTCCAAGATTCACGTTTTTCAAAAAATCGTTTTTTAGAAAATTGTTTTTTAGAAAATTGTTTTTTAGAAAATTGTTTTTCAAGTCGTTTTTAAATGGTTTTTCAATCGTTTTTACTGTTTTTCAAATCGATTTCGAACATCATATTCAGAGACCGTTTTCAGATATCGTCGCATGATATCGATTTCGAATAACCGTTTTTCAAAGTCGTTTTTAGAGATTTGAGAAGCACAAAGCTTCCGAAAAAGTATGGCATAAAATATTATTTAAAATTTTGTGTAAAATATGGGTTTTAAAATTATAAAAAAAAGAAATAAAACAGATCCGGTCGAAATGAAAATCAAATAAAAAAAGAGGCAAAAAATAAGAAATTATGGCAAAAATAAGAAGTCATTCAAAAAATAAAAAATGATTTTGAATTGAATTTTATTTTATTCATATTCCGATTCAATCCAAAATCAATAAAATCAGGCGCGTGGATGACCTTTTTCAAATATGAGATCCGTAACACTCACATCAAATGTATTCGATGTGAAAGTGTCGATATCAAAGACCAAATTCCCGGCATCGTTGATGTAAGCTTTATATTCCGTACCGGCCACTGTGAGAATTAAATCGCCGGCTTCCGGGGTGCTTGTGTCAACGGCCCATTCTGTCAGATCGTCGGCAATCAGAGCATCCGGAATTGTAATGCCTCCCGGGGCGATATGTAATCTGAAAGTGAAGTTGTTACGCAAATCCAAATAACTCTCACTCGTGTTAAAATCGGTTGTTATAAACGTTGTTGGAGCATCTTCGCCGGTTGTAAAAGAGCCTTCAAATTCCTTCAAATCCCAATAGAGCCAAATGTCTTCTTCCCAAACCAGCGTCGTCACATCGATGGTGTAATCGTTGGAAATGGTTTCAAACGCGTCGAATGAAAGTGTTCCGTCGGTTGTGTTCAACGAAACGTTATAATCCGTGCCGTTGAACGTAAAGATGTAGTCACCGGCTTCACTTGTACGCGTATCGTTTGTCCAATTTCCGTTGCTCATCCACTCCGGCTGACCGGTGAAATTCATACTGAAACTGCACGCTCCGTCAGCTGAAACGGTCATTGTGCTGTTGTCCAACTCAGATGTATTGAATGGTATTGTCGGGCCGTCAGTCAGCGTAGCATTGAGTTCAACCATTTGAACTTTCCAAGTTCCGACAATCGAAATCTCCTTCACGGACGGCGTTGAACCGCCGCCGCCCGTCGACGGCGTGACTTGAATCACCGGCAGCGATGTGCTTGGCGTCGTGTTTGTTGTGTTGTTTGTTGTGTTGTTTGTGCTTGTATTGTTCGACCCGCTTGCATTGCTTGAGCCGCTTGTATTCGATGTGTTGCTCGCGTTGGTTGTGTTGTTTGACGTATTGTTCGTCGTATTGTTGGCGGTTGTGTCGTTTCCAAAATACGTACAACCGCTGACGCTGACCGACAGCGCGATAACGACGGCAACCGAAATGGTCAACATTATTTTGCTTAAACTTTTCTTCATCAGTTAACCCTCCTGCGAAGGAATCATAGAAATAAGCATAAATGCATATTTTTTGAAAATATGCCAAAAATAGATTATAATGAATATTATATATAAATATCAAAAAGAAGAAATTGAGGGAAGCTGAAAAGGATTTTACTTAAAAAAAAGAATGATTGGATCGGAAATTATTTTTTAAAAAAAAGAAAGGAAAATTGAATTGAAAAAAGATTCAATTCAATTATTCAAATCGGATTCAATCAAATTTAAACATTGACCAATTTAATCTGATCGTTGTTCAAAAACAAGGTCTTGGACTGTCACGACAAAACTGTTTGAATTAAAGGAATTGACGTTAAAGACCAAATCCCCATCATCGTTTATTTTTGCGTTATATTTGACGCCGTTGACCGTAAAAATTAAATCGCCCGCGTCTCGGGTATTTGTGTTAATGGACCATTCTGTGTTGTCTTCAACAACCAATGGTGCCGGAACATTAGACGCGGATTCATTTAACAATATCATTGCAAAGGTAAAATCACTCTCGTTCAAAATCAAATAACTGGCTGTCAAATTAAAATCGCCTTTTGTAAAAGGTATGCTTGGGCCGCCATCTGTTGTGAACGATCCGTTAAATTCTTTGAGGTCCCATGTTTCCCAAATGTCTTCTTCCAAAACAAGTGCTTCCAAATCAATGACGAAACCGTCGACAGTCGTATTAAACGCGTCAAAAGAGATGGTGCCGTTTGAGTTGGACTGAACTTTGTAATCCTTATCGGAAATTGTAAAAATATAATCACCGACTGCGCCTGTGCTCTTGTCGTATTTCCAGGTTCCTTTGCCGGTCATATTCGGCAAACCGCCGGCTCCATCGGCATCAACTTTAAAACTAAAATTCCCATCTTTGGAAATTGTGGCAGAACTGCTTGTAACGAACGACAGCGGAGTTGTCGAACATCCAACAGCACCAACATTAACGTAAATCGCTTCAATTTGCCACGTTCCGACAATGGAAATTTCACTCGGAACGGAACTGCCGCCGATTGACGGCGTCACTTTAATGACGTCCTTGTTGGTTGTGTTATTTGTTGTGTTGTTTGTTGTGTTGTTTGTCGTGTTATTTGTTGTGTTGTTTGTCGTGTTGTTGGTTGTGTTGTTGGTTGTGTTGTTTGTTGTTGTGTTGTTGGTGACGTTTTCATCGTCATCGCCGCCCAAACATCCGGCAGCGCCGACCGCAAAAACGGCCATCAAAACAACCGCGATTAAAAGAAACTGTTTTTGATATTGTTTTTTCATAGTTCGAACCTCATTTAAATGGCTTCAAAGCATTTTTAAAAAAACGGGAAAACACAACGACACGGAGACGTTATGCTTTCCGGTTATTGGAAAGTGACACTATGATTTTTTTATAAAATATGGAAATTAACAAGTAAAGCCAGCAAAATGACAGCTATTAAAAGAAACTGTTTTTGATACTGCAGATTCATAGTTCTAACCTTATTTGAACCGCTTCAAAGCGTTTTTAAAAAATAGAAATGCATAAAGACATGGAAACAATATGCTTCCGAATTATATTGGGGAGTTTTACTATAATAAATTTTTTATAAAATATACAAAGTAATAAATAATAATTCGATTAAAAAAATAAAATTTAAAATAAGATGCAATCGGATTGAAGATTAGAAGGTGAAGATCAAAAAATCGATCGGAAAAAAAAAATGAATTGAACTTTGGGTTCAATTCAAAATACATTTAATTATCATCTAAAGGTTCCGGGATGAAAACCGCCTCGTGCACAACAATGTGGTCGCTGCCGATATCGAGGTTGAAACCGGGTTCAATGATGAGATACCTGGCTCCGAAGACATGAACGATCCGGGCATTATATTCATTACCATCTCCGCCATCCATCCGGAAGGTGTAATCTCCCAAAAATTGGCTTTCGTTGATATCCCATGTTCCTTCAATCGGACCGGCCGGAACGTTTCCATCCAATATAATGGGGAGACTCCATGCCCCGTTGTCATAAAGATAAAGATCGATCGAGTCAATGAAATCATGGACGTTGTCGATGGAAATCGAATCGTTGCTGCCGTCCGGATTACGGGTGACATTCAAACCGATTAAACCATCGAAAAACAAACCGAATTCAACCGTCATCGGATGTTCTTTCAAACGGATATCCGTTGCCGTAACATTGACGCTGCCGATATCGATTTCCAAATCATCAAAGACCAAATATCCGGTTTCATCCAGGTGCGCATTGAATGCGGACGGACCGATGAAGAAAATGAAATCGTATGGCTGGGCGGTACTGAGATTGTACATCCAAAAACCGGATTGTGCCGGATAGTCGTTGATCTTAATTTCAACAGAATTGTTCGGATGGATCAGAATCTCAGAATCAGAAGAATTGACTGATACGCCGACATCGTCGACTTCCAGCGTCAAGTTGTCAACGACCCAAAGCATGGAAAGGGAATTTTCCTGCCATTGGAAAATCGGAAGTCCGTACGGACCGGCGTCCATTTTCCAAATATTATTGAAATCCCACGATGTCCATTCTTCCGGAATTTCCGTCGTGTAAGTGGACTCCGTGTACAATTCCGTGAACATTTTACCGGTGCCGCTGTAACTTTCGGGGTTGCCTCTTGAGTAAACCGACATCAATTCATAAGCATAGTTTTGGCTGTCGCTGTAATTGTTTTTGGCTTCGTCGCCTTTGATGAATCCGACAATCCGGCCGATTTGTCGGCCAGAGGGCTCTATACCTTTCTCTTGCAAAACGACACCACCGTTTGTAAAAATATTATTTTTCACAAAAGATTCGCCGCCTTCGACGCGGCCCACAATGCCGCCGACATTTGTTTCATTGCCGCAGATCACGCCCATGACATAACAGTTTGTAATGGAGGTGTTATCAATCCGGCCGGCAATGCCGCCGACATTTCGAAGGCCTATGATGTTACCGTCACTGCCGTCGGGAAGATATTCCGCCCGGAAATAACAATCTGTCACGGTTCCGGAATAAGACAAACCGGTAATGCCGCCAATCATGCCGCCGTCGTCTAGGTCGCCGAAAACCGCCGTGTTCATCACGGAACTTTCCCGAACGATGCCGCCGGCATTCAGCCCGGCGATGCCGCCAACGGCCATTGTTCCTTGAATCCGGCTGTTAAAAACCGTACAATTTTGAATAACGGCCGGACCGCTGAAGTATCCTTTGGAAATCAGGTCTTCAAACAGATCTGCATTTTCCGTGATTTCGTCAATTGCGGATTTGATGGCGTCAAACTGGCTTTCGCTGATATTGACATTTACGCCGACGATGCCGCCCATCCCTTCCTTCGCCTGAAACGAACGACCGTAAACATAGCTGTCCCGGATGGTCCCCGAGTTGATGCCGACTAAACCGCCTTTGGCGTAATCTGAGGATTCGCTCACGCCGCCTGCAGAATAGGAGATCGAACAGGAAGAAACCGTTCCCATGTTGATGTTGGCCAACTCGCCGGCGCCGATGAGACGGCTGAAAGTATTCGAATTCATCAACATGACATCGGACACGGACCCAGTTTTACCGATGATGTTAAAAAGCCCGCCGGCGTCGCGCGGCCGAGAGAAAGAAGCGCCGGAAGAACCGACCGGAAGCGGATAGCTGCCGAAATCAATCATTTTGCCGTTTCCATTAAAGGAACCGGTAAACGCATTTTTGAAGGATAGGCCGATCGGATCGTCCGAACCGACCATGTCAAGAAGACTTGGGTAACCAATCGGCGTCCAGTTGTTTCTGAAAAACGTGATATATTCAGATTCGCCGTTCCAGCTGCCGTCTGTGCCTTTGACGGCAGCCCAATCGACTTTTTGCCAATCTGCCGGGGTGAGGTTTTCAAATGACGTGGAAGAAGCAATTTCATTGCACACGAGCAGCCACTGATAGGCGGTTTGATTCCAAACATCCTGATTGCTGAAATCATAACATTCCGGATCATTGAAAGATAAATCATTCATCACGATGTAGTTGCCGTTCAGGTTGTTTCGGACGTTATACAAGTCTTCCACCGTATAGATTTTAACGGAAGATTTGGAACCGCCGGAACCGGAACCGCCATCCTGTGAAACGTAAATCGTATTGTTTTTCGATTCCGGATCCGAGCTGTTGTTTTGGTTGTTGTTCGTATCGTTTCCGGCCGGCGTCGCGGAGCCCGGACCCGACGAATTGTTTGTTGTATTTGGCTGTACGGGGTCATCGCCGTCGTAAATTCCGGCAAAGAGAAGCAGCAAGAATAAAAGAATCAAAATAGCTGCTGCTCCGATCAGGTACGTTTTTTTCTGTTTTTCATTCATAGACTAACCCTTCTAAGAGGTAAATCGTAAAATAAGAAAGGCATAATTGCACACGAGTCATGCAAAATATGCAAAATACATAAAATGCGCAAATGATGCACCTTATGAAAACAGACGGAATCTTATTTAAAATTTTCAAGATTGAATACAAATATTAAAATAATAGTTTGAATATTAAAATATAGACAGAATAGTTATTCACTCTGTTTTAAAAAAAGGAAAAATGAATTGAACCGAAGTTCAATTCAAAATTTGGGGGTTTGGTTTGAAGATTGTTCTCATTTGTCACGAATTACGAAGTTTTGAATATCAACATCATCAACGCCGTCGCCGTCAACATCGATGAGACTCGGCTCAATCATTATGTAATGATTTCCATAAATGAGAACGAGTCTGGCATTGTATTCTTCCGAACCGGTTCCGAAAGTCAGGAGGTAGTCGCCCATTGATTGAGTTTCGTTGATGTCCCAGGTTCCGTCTAATATGAACGGAAGGAGGGCAATGTTGATCGAGAAATTCCATGTGTTGTCGGAATGCGGAATCAAACCAAATGAAATCAGGTTCACTTCGGAATAAACACCGTTGCCGGATTCAAGATCAATGTCGATGTCAAAGAAAAGATCACCGGTCCAATTTCCGTAAGCTTCCGCCGTCACCGGACTTTCTTTTAATATTATACCGGTTGCATTGACATCAGTTCCGCTAAATTCAAAGTCCACGTCTTCGACAACCAGACAACCTTTTTCGTCGACATGTGCTTTGAAAATATAGTTCGAACCATTCAAGGAGAAAACAATATCTCCGAACTCGGGTGTGCTTAAATCATATGCCCAAGTGCCGTTTAAATCATTTCGCATTCCGTCAATGTAAATATAAACGCAGAACCCACCACCGTCATGGAAATGGATGTTGGTTGCACCAAATGCTTGCGAACTGTCGTTTATATTCAGTGTCATTGAGTCAATCTCCCAAAAGTCATGAATCGACGGTTCTTGCCACTTAAAAATCGGAAGTCCGTACGGACCGGCATCCATCTTCCAGACGGAATCGAAATCCCATGCCATCCAGTTGCTGTTTTCTTCCGTATAGGTTTCCTGTTGATAGAAGTCCCACAGAATTCTCAGCGTGCCGTCGCCGTCCTGTATCCCTCTTGTCATGATATCAGCACCGGCAGCGTTGACAATACCATCATAGACATAATTGTCAGCATCCGAATAGCCAACAACATCGGATGTGATTTCGCCGTAAACGGCACCGGATTTTGTGACCTGCCATTCCATAAACGGACCGATGACAACATTGTTCTTCACAACGGATTCGCTGCCGGAGATGCGGCCGGCGATGCCGCCGATGTTGGCAACAGCGTTCTCGCTGATTTTGCCGGTGAAATAACAGTTCGTGATTGACGTGTTGTAAACGGAACCGGCAATGCCGCCGACAAAATTCGGCGAATAACCCTTTTCGTCAACGATGTGAAGGTCTCTCGTGTAACAATCCCGGATGGTTCCGTAGAAGGAATAACCGACGATACCGCCGACGGATTCGTTTCCTTCCACTTGAACATTGTTGACGGAACTTTGCGTGATGGTTCCGCCGACGTTGAGACCGGCAATACCGCCGACGCATTTGTTGCTGAGAATGTAAACTTTGGGGATCGATTCGGATTTGGAATCATAGACCGAACAGTTTTCAATCAAACCGGCGCCGCTGAGATGTCCTCCGGAAACGAGTCCCGCGAAAACATTGGCATAGACGTCGGCATTGGAAACGCCGGACGCGGCCAACGCGTCGGCCAACGCCGAGAGGATGTCTGCATTGAACCATTGCGCGTCGGCGTTGGCATTGATGCCGGCGATGCCGCCGGCGCCGATCAGATTGACGTCGCCGTCTCGCGGATCTAAATAACCGCCGATCTGGGTATCAAAAATGAGACAATCCCGAACCGTTCCGATATTGACGCCGGTGATGCCGCCGACGGCAACGCTTGTGTCGACGCCGAGCAAATTGCTGCCGCGCACACCTGAAACAACGTTCGTGGCATAATTTGCCGTCACCACACAAGAAGAAATGGTTCCGAAATTAAAACCTGAAATCATGCCGACGCCAAACGAACTGTCTGTTTGGCCGGCGTTCAGGGTCAGATTTGAAACGGAACCGTTGCTGCCGATGACGCCGAAAAGGCCGCCCGAATGAGCGTTGAATTTGTTCAGGGATTCGTCAAGCGTTCCGTTCGGAAGATAGCTTTTCCCGCCGGTTTTAGAAATTCCGCCCCGTAAATTCCAGATCGTGTGTCCGTTGCCGTCAAACGATCCCATAAAAGATGTGTTGAAACCATTCGTAAAAGCAGCGTCCAGTTCGGATTGGTTCATGGCGGCCAAGATCGTTGAAACGTTTGAGGCGGTGAAATCCACACCCATCGACGTCGCCTTTTGTTTCAAAACGGTGCTTGCCGACTCGATGTCAATGTATCCGATCGGGGTCCAGTATTTTAGGAAGAAATCCATGTAGATGAAACGGTACTTATAAACTTCTTGACCGTTTTTTAATTCCTTACCTTTGATGATCGCCCAGTCGGCATCCGTCAGATTTTCCAAGCTGTCGCCTTCAAATGTTCCGGAAGATGACGTTTCGAGCAATTGTAAAGCCGCATAATTCCAAGCGCCCTGATGGCTAAAATCGTAAGAATTTGGGCCGCCAAAATTCAAGTCGTTCATCAAAACGTAACTGCCGTTCAAATTGTTCCGGATGCCGTACAAGCCTTCCACCGTACTGATTTCGATGACAGACCCGGATTCGTCGCCCGTCGGCCCGCCGAAACTGCTGTCCGGCGTGACGTAAATGGTGTCGTTTTTTGTCCCGGTATTCGTTCCGTTGCTTTCGTTGTTATCGCTGTTGCTGTCGTTATTGCTGCTGTTGCTGTTATTATTGCTGCCGTTTTCAGCCGGATCGAAACCCGGACCTGACGAATTGTTTGTCATGTTCGGCTGTTCGGGGTCCTGCCCGACGTAAACGCCGACAAAGAGAAGAAGCAAAAATAAAAGAATTAGGAGAGCAATCGCTCCGTAGAGATACGTTTTTTTCTGTTTTTCATCCATAAATAAAACCCTCTGTGAGGACAATTAAAAAATTGAAATGCATATTGCGTGTAAAATAAATGCAAATTATGCACCGTCTGAAAACAGAAGAAATCATATTTAAAATTTTCAAGATTGAATGGCACTATAAAAATAATAATTGAAGCATTAAACCTTGAAAAGAAGGTGTTGTTTATTTTTTAGTTTTTAAAAAAAGAAAATTGAATTGAACCTTGGGAGTTCAATTCAAAAATTGAAAATTCTGTCAATTAAAAATTCTGCAAACTGAAAATTCTGTAAACTGAAAATTCTGTAAACTGAAAATTCTGCAAACTGAATGCGTTTTTATGAATTCAGGTAATATCTATCCCCCGGAAAATAAGTTCTCTGACATCAACCGGAATCGTATCAACCGTGAAATTGAAATCTTCGTTCTCAACATCAACAATCAAATAATAACTCCGGCCGAGATAAACGATTCTGGCGCCGTATTTCTCGTCTTCGATTTCATCGAAAGTAAAAATAAAGTCGCCCAACAAACGCGTTGTTGTGTCGGACTCCCAAGTTCCTCCGGATGAAAATGAAGGATCTGTCACGCAGAAATCGTAAGTTCCGTCATTGAGACCGATTCTGAGATCCGGATACTGTAAATCATTTTCCGAATAAGGCATTTCGCCGGCCGTTGCATCCAGTTTGTAAATCTCCCAGAGTGGAATCGGCGGAACATCCTTCAATTTGATGTTGGTTGCGCTGACTGTGACAAAACTTCCGGGTCCATAATAATAATCAAAGATCATATTGTCAACAACAAGATTGCCGTTGTCGTCCAACTGCGCTTTGACCATGTTGTTATAGGGAGGCCATATTTCGAAAACAAAATCTCCTTGTTTTGAAGTTGTGTCATAGACCCAGGTACCTCCGAAAATAATGTTCCCCCCCGGAAGATCGTCCCCATTAAGTTCAATCCGCAAATGACCACTCGGATCGATTCTGATACGGGAGGTAATGTCATCTTCTGTAAGACTGAGGCTTCCGGCATTAATGTTGATCGTTTCAATCATCCAAAGTTCAGATATTGAAGAATCCTGCCATTTGAAAATCGGAAGTCCGTATGGGCCTCCATCCATCTTCCAAACGAAACCGAAATCCCAAGACGTCCAATCTTCTGCTGCACTTGCATAGGTGTCTTGTTGGTACAACTCATGAATTGTAATCAGTTTGCCGTCACAAGTTTCAGGATCAATGATATTTCCGTCCCATTCAATTCCGTCATACACATAATTTTCATCAATGGAATAGGTTGAAGCAAATTCTTCAGAAGCTATTCCGATGACGCCGTTCACGTCGTCATTTTCCCACGGGATGTAGGGGCCAACAACAACATTGTTTTTCACAACAGATTCCTCGCCGGAAACGGATCCGGCAATGCCGCCGGCCATTTCAGATCCATCAAGTTTTCCGCTGAAATAACAATTTGTAATCGATGCGTTTTCAACACCGCCGGCAATACCGCCGACCTCATTCGAACCGCTAATTTCCAAATTCTTTGTATAACAGTCTTGGACCATGCCGGATATGGAATATCCGACAATGCCGCCGACATCACCATATCCGTAAACATTTGTTTCGGAAACAGAACATTGAATGATTTCACCGACACTAAATCCGGCAATGCCGCCGATGTCGTAATCGCCGCTAATATAACCATAATTGACGGAACAATTTTGAATCTGACTGTAAACGGAATTTCCGGCAATGCCGCCGACATCACTCTCTCCGTAAACATCTGTTTCGAAAATAGAACTTTGTTTAATCATTCCAACCAGATTCAAACCGGCAATGCCGCCAACAACTGAATCGCCATAAAATTCACTATCCTCGACGGAACAGTTTTGAATCGTTGCCGGCCCGGTTAAGTATCCCTTTGAAATCAAGAAGAAAAGCGGCCCCTCCTCAGGTATTACCTCGGAAATAAACGAATTGTCAATGACAAGCTCGACGTCACTCACGTTGATGTTTATACCCGCAATACCGCCGATTCCGGAATCCCCCGACACGCTGCCGGAAAAACTGCTGTCCCGAATGGTTCCGGCATTGATGCCGACCAAACCGCCAGCGGCAAAACTTGCCATTTTCTTGGCTTTGACAATTACGGGAGCGGGAGCCGATTCAAACCATCCATAAGAAGAAACCGAACAGGAAGAAATCGTTCCCAAGTTAATGCCGGCAATATTGCCGTTCCCAAGGAAGCCGCCGGATGCAGAAGGACCCGCCAAATTAACGTTTGAAACGGAACCGGTTTTACCGATGACGGCAAAAAGGCCGCCTGAACTGCGCCGGACATCGTAAAGAGAGACGTCTTCGGACTGAGAAACGGACACCCCCCGCCCGCCGCCGCTGAAAATAATCGTTTTTCCGTTTCCGTTAAACGAACCCGTAAACGCGTTTTTGAAAACAGCGGCGATAAGAGCATTCCGGTCGTCCAAAATCGAATCGTCGAGCTTGGACGTGTCAAGCGTACCGATCGGCGTCCAAGATATTGAGAAATACCTCATGTATGCGCTTTTACGGAAGTTTGGATCAATTTCTAAAATCCAAGCCTTAGCTTCGCCAATGTTGGGAAACTGCCCACCCTCAACAAGATATTCTGCATAATCATTCAAGTTTTCATCCGCAAAATCCCAAGCATCCTGATTGCTGAAATCATAACATCCGGGATCGAAGAAAAACAAATCGTTCATCACGATGTAATTGCCGGCCAAGTTGTTCCGGACGTTGTATAAGTCTTCAACCGTGTAGATTTTCGTCGGCGGAATGGCTGACCCGGTACCGCCGGGCGTGGCGTAAATCGTATCGGCGTTGCTTGATAAGCCTTCGCCCGTATCGGACGTCGTCGGATCCGCCGGATTCGGCGTGTTTGGCGTGTTCGGCGTTGTGCCGTTTGTTGCGTTGCTGACCGGCGCGTTGTCGCAGCCGGAATAGTAGAGAAGGAAGAGAGCCGCCATAACAACTACGAGCGCAATTGCTCCGACGGCTAAATATTGCTGCGTTTTTTTATCCATAAAGCCCACCATGACCTTGGTTTTCAATTCAAAAAGCTGAAGGAATGGCATGATTAAATGTGCACATTCTTTATTTTTGTGCATTAGATAAAATTCTAAAAAATAAATATATAAACATTTTGAAACAGGAGAGAAGAGAATTGATTTAGAAAAATAAATAATGAAAAAAGAAACAAATTGAAAATTATAATGTATCACGAATAATTATGAGAAAAGAACAAAGCGGTTATAATATATAGAATGAAAGCGGCGAAAAAAAAACGGATTTTGAAAAAAGAAAAAATGAGTTTTTTAATTTAAAAAATGAATTTTATAAATTAAAAAAAGAAAATTGAATTGAACGTTGAGTTCAATTCAAAATGCAATTTTTTAGTCCCAATATCCGCTAATGACCAATTCATTGACAACAACCGGAACCTCACCGGCATTCACCCTGAAATCATCTGTTTCGATGATCAGATAATAATTCCAGTTGATACCGCGGACGATTCTGGCGTTGTACTCATCGTCGTCGATCGTGAAGAAATAGTCGCCCAACAGACGTGTTTCATCGTTGACCTGCCAATCTCCGCCGAATTCATAGCCATCGGAATCGACCTCCAGATAAATAAAGTATGTGTCGGGACCTAACTCAAGACTCAGGTTGGTAATATTTTCCTCAGAAATCGTCCCGGCTTCATCAACGGTTGCGTCAAAGACAATAATTTCTTCCCAGTACCACCAAACATCTTCGTTTGGCGGAATCTCTTTCAATTGAATGTCGCTGGCATTGATTTCAGTTCCGGAAATCTCAGAATCAAAATCATCCAGAATGAGGTTGCCTTTGCCATCCAAATGTGCCGTTATTGTGAATCCGCTCCAATGGGAGAGAATAATATCATCTTGCTCGGAAGTGCTTTGATCGTATTCCCAAGATCCATAAAAATACGTTTCGTCAGCATGGATTTCTGCGTATCCGCTCGGCCAAAGAGAAATGCTGAGAGAGTCTATATCTACAGATTCCCCATCAACCATTAAAGTTCCGGAATTACCGGCCCAATAATCGGAAAGCGAAGATTCCTGTCCTTTGAAAATCGGCAACCCGTACAAGCCTTCATCCATCTTCCAAATGCCGTTGAAATCCCACGGCGTCCATTGATCCGTGACCGCTGTTGTGTAGGTTGATTCTTGGTACAAATCGCCCAGCTTTATGTCAATACCGTCATAATTTTCGGAAGGATCCGTGCAATCAATCACCACACCTTCATAGGCGTAGTTTTGCTCCGGTTCATCGTTGTAGTTATCTTTGGCGTCATTGCCTTTGATAAATCCAATGATCCGGCCAACATTCTTGTTTTCAGTCCAATATGAATCCAGCTCAATATACGAATCAGCAACCACGTTATTTCTCACATAAGATTCGCCGCCTTCAACACGGCCGACAATACCGCCGACATTGGATTCATCACCGTAAACGTAACCTGTGAAATAACTGTTCGAAACGGTTGCATTGTAAATCCAGCCGGCAATACCACCGACATGTGCTGAGCCGTAAATACCGGTTTCTGATTTCCAAACCCGGTAGTAGCAGTCCGTGATGGCTCCATAATAAGATAAACCGACAATGCCGCCAACCATTTTTTCGCCGCCAACATAAGTGTCGGAAACAGAGCTTTGCTTGATGATTCCACCGGCATTCAAACCGGCGATGCCGCCGACAGCCATGCCGCCGCTGATGTCGCTGTTATTTACGGAACATTGTTGAATCGTTGCCGGACCGGTCAGATAGCCATCGGACAACAGAATGTCAATAAAATTGTTATTGTTTTCAACCTCGAAAAGGTCCGTTTCATCATACCAGTCTCCGCCATTGACGTTCACACCGGCAATGCCGCCGGACCCGACATCCGAACGCATAAATCCATTGAAGCTGCTGTTTTGAATCGTACCGGAATTGATGCCGGCCAGGCCGCCAAAAGCAATCGATGAAGGCTCCATTTTGGAAGCAGAAACAGCTATGCAATCCATTCCATGAGACATGACATGACAAGATGAAATCGTTCCCAAGTTAATATTGGCAAGATTTCCGATTCCAAAAACCCCGCCATTTTCAGAAATGAAAATGGTGGTATTTGAAACCGAACCGGTTTTGCCGATGATTCCGAAAAGACCGCGGCCATAGTTTTCAGAGGGCAAATCTTTTTTTACCGCAGTGACCGCAGGCTCGGATGGACGAACAGCGCCATCATAACCATCGAAGAAGATTGTTTTTTCGTTTCCGTTAAAAGAACCCGTAAAAGCCTTATTGAAAACGTCGTTTAAAGCGATCTCTAAGTCGGATCGATCCAATTCTCCTGCAAAGATTTCAGACCAATCGGCGGAACCAATCGGCGTCCATTCGTCTTGGAAAAACGCCATGTATCCATAACGATAGCCATAGAGATATTCCCCCGTTGACGTGTCCGGCTGCACTTCTTTGATTTTTGCCCAATCGTTATCGGTTAATGTATCAAGGGAATTGCCTTCAAACATTCCGGGATACAGTTCAAGCAAGTTTAAAGCCACATAATTCCAAGCGTCCGGACTGCTGAAATCGTAATGGCTTTCGTTGTTGAAATCCAAATCGTTCATCAAAATGTAACTGCCGGCCAAATTGTTCCGGACGTTGTACAAGTCTTCAATCGTGTAAATCCCGGTGGCTGCCGAAGAACTTCTGCCGCCAATCTCTTGATTGGCGTAAATTGTATTGCTGCCCGAACCGAGACCTGTGCCTTCGCCGCTTCCGTTAACGACCAAACCTGAACCGGATTGTACCGGCACTTGCGGCGGCGCCGATTCGTTCGGCGGTATGGGATCTTTACCATAATAAACCCCGGCCAAAATGAGAAGCGCCAACATGAGAATAGCGAGAGCGATCGCTCCGTAAGTTAATCTTTTTTTCTGTTGTTCATCCATAAACCATAACCCCCTGCGATGTGAATCACAGATAAATGATGCACAAAAAACACACACATTTATGCACCAATAAAAAAATGGAGAAAATAATATATAATAATTTCAAAATAAAAAAAATCACGAAAAGCCGAAAGAGATTTTATTTAAAAAAATCAGACAATCGATGTCGAATAATTTTAAATTGTTTGGAGAAAATTTAAAAAGAAAATAATTTAAAAAAAGAAAATTGAATTGAACTTTTGAGGTTCAATTCAATGATAGATGGTTTATTCAAGAAGGGCAGGACTTAAAACAAGAGTATTGACGGTAACAGTATAACCATCAACTTCAAATTGAATCGGCGTCGAAAATACCAGATTACCGGTGTTGTCACACTTCGCATTTAAAGTCGCGCCATTACCATCACTTATCGTGAAAGTGAGATCTCCTGCGTCTCGAGTGGATGTGTTAAACGTCCAAGTTCCATGATTGAATACCAATTTACTAAGGCTGGTTACATTAAGTTCTCCTTTGAAATCTCCGTCGGACGTCCCATCATTTGAAATTTGAATAAAGGTATCCGGCCCCAGGCTAGACTCATCTATTGGTAATATCACCGGTGTTCCAAAGTCGTAGGAAACCGTTGCTGAAAGATCTTCCACAATCCAATACTGTGGAATAGCTTCTACCCAAACAAGATCGCTCAATGTCGCCGTAAAGCAGCCGGATGTAATGTTAAACGAATCTGTAAAATTCAGTTTTCCGTCGCTTTCCAAAATAACATTGCATTCTTCACCGTCATATTTGAAAATGTAATCTCCGACCGTTGACGTCTTTTTATTATACGCCCATGTTCCGTCACCTTCAGCAATCGTAAGACCACCAGATTGTCCCCCAATATAAAAATAAGTATACAAATTAAATGTTCCATCTTCATAAACAAAGATTTCATAAACGGAAAGATCTGTTTGATCAAATGTTACAATGCCCGGAACTTCTCCGTTAACTGTTTCAATATCCCAGTATCCGACGATGGAAATTTCCTTCGCTGATGGTGTGCTGCCACCGATTGATTGATTGGCAACGATGGTCGGCGGCGTTGTATTGACCGGCGGATTGTTTGTCGGACTGCTCACAGGCGTCGTCTCTTGAAGACTTTCTCCGGCCGTGTCGGCCGGCGTGTCGGTTGGCGTATCGTTGACCGGCGCATTGTTGTTACCCCCAAAGAGTAAAAACAGCGCGAGTATGATGACAAGGAGTGCAATGACCCCGGCCACCACATATTGTTGTGTTTTTCTGTCCATAATCTAAACTCCACTGAATTTTCTAAAACCCTAAACCGAAATAATCATGCATAATTTGACCATTATGCATGTAATAAAAATCTAAAAGAATAATATATAAATTTTTATTAAATCAACAGACAGCGAATGAAAATTTTTATAGAATGAATCAAAAAAGAGAGATTTCTCAGAGAGTTATCGATCATAATTCGTCAAAAATCGATGATAAGACGGTTGTAATAAATAGAACCAGAACAATTATTATAGTTTTTAAAAAAAGGAAAATTGAATTGAACCGAAGTTCAATTCAAAATTTTAAATTCAGGTTTTGACGATTTTAGGTTTTGGTTTTAACCACATGAAAATGACATACTCGTCCGATTGAGGACATGACATCATTCTCATGTTTTTTGCTGATCTCGAATGACAAGTTCGTTCAATTCTATGGTGTACAGTCCTTCTTCAAAGCTGAAACCGGTTGTATCAACCATCAGATAATAGCCCGAATATCCGGAGAAAACAATTCTTGCATTGTATCTCTCGTCGTCAAACGTGAAGGTATAGTCTCCCAGCAGACGCGTTGTATTGATTTCCCATTCTCCTTCTTTTTCAAGTGATCCGAGATCAGTGATCCAGATATTAAAAGAATAGTCACCATTGTCATCAAGATCAAGAGACGCGTCTTCAATGTCGTCGATTGAAATTGGATCTTCGTCAACCGTTGCGTCAAATGCAACAATCGAATGCCAATATATCCTGCCACGTTGATCATTTGGCGGAACTTCTCTCAATTCGATTCCGATCATATCGATTTTATCGTCCTCACCATAGGTGAAACTCAAATCTTCAAAGATCAGGGTTCCTTGGTTGTCCAAATATGCTTTGAATTCGTATTCAAGACCATCCAAGTACCAGTACACAATGATGTCGCCTTGATCCGGAGTGCTTCGATCATATATCCAACGTCCGTACTGTCTGGAATATTCGTTGATCTCAATGAATACACTTCCATCTCTCATAAGGGAAATGAACGAAGATTTAATTAATACAGATCCATCATTTACGGTTAATTCTGTTCCGGGATCAATTGTCCAAAACTCAGCCAGAGAAGAGTCTTGTCCCTTGAAAATCGGAAGTCCGTACGGACCTTCGTCCATCTTCCAAATTGAAGTGAAATCCCAAGACGTCCATTTATTTTGAACAGCCTTCGTGTAGGTTGATTTTTGATATAAATCACCCAACTTCCGGTCAGCGCCGTTATAAGTTCCGGAATCATCCAATGAACAACTGATGGATATGCCTTTGTAGGCATAGTTTTGTTCATCATCGTAAGTGACGTCGTCTTCAATGAACCCGGCAATCCGGCCAACATGAACGCTGTCACCTTGTAACTCAATGCATGAATCGGCAACCATGTTGTTCTTCACAATGGATTCGCTGCCTTCGACGTGGCCGACGATGCCGCCGACATGGTCTTCACTGCCGCTGAGATTTCCTGTGAAATAACAGTTTGAAACAGTCGTATTGCAAATCCAACCGGCGATACCGCCGATATCACTTGAACCATGAATATAGGGCCACGTAATTTGTTTATAATAACAATTCTCGATTTTTCCGCCGTCAGATGCACCGACAATACCGCCGAGCATATCCCCGTCACTGACAGAAGTATTGGAAACGGAACAACGTCGAATCGTGCCGGCGCCATCCAAATTTGACGCCGACCCGGAAACAAGACCGGAAAAGATTGAAACGAGGCCTTCGATTTCTTCAACTTCTTCCGAAGACATTCCATCGTTCGTCAGTTTGCGAACCATATTATCTTCAATGCCCTCCGTTATCCATTGACCACCTGCGCCAACGTTAAATCCGGCAATGCCGCCGCCGCCAAAAGTACCTGCAATATACATACTGTCAACGTAACTGTCTTGAATGACGCCTGAATTAATACCGGATATCCCGCCGGCCAACGTTGTTCCGCGAACGTCTGTCGAACATCCCGTAGAATGAACGACCGACAAGGAAGAGAGCGTACCACAATTGACGACCGCAATACTTCCGCTAAACTCGTTGATGGCGCCGGAGTTAACCGTGTTCAAGTTTGAAACCGAACCGGTTTGACCGACAACGCCGAAAAGACCGCCGAAAAGAGAAGAAAATTGATCGTTTACTGACTCGGGTCTGTAGGGAGAACTGTCCGAATCCTTGAATTGAGATATTGTTTTTCCGTTCCCATCAAAAGACCCGGTGAACGATGTTTTAAAGGCCGTGTTGGACAACGCGGCCAAATCTGCCGTATTCATGCGGTTCAAAACATATTCGGTTTGCTCAACCGGCCCCATTTCGGAAAAACCTTCGTCCTCAAGATAAGATTGCGAACGCTCCTCAATGGTATCTGCGGAAGATTCAATGTCAATATACCCAATTGGTGTCCAATAATAGTTGAAAAATCCCGTGTAACCGCCTTGATTTTGATCCTGCAACTCCGAATCAGCGAGGACGGCTTCGATGAAATCATCAACGGTTGGATAGTCTTCATCATCAGCATAATTAACTGAGTAAACATAACTCCAAGCGCCCGTATGATTGAAATCATAGTCGTTATCATCGGAGAAATCCAAATCGTTCATCAGCTTGTAATTGCCGGACAAATCGTTTCGAATATCATACAAATCTTCAATGGAATAAATTTCAGCCACAGGCCCATCCGGCACCTGTTTTGAAGAACTGCCGCCGCCGGTACCTTGATTGGCGTAAATGGTGTTGTCGCCGGCCAAGCCTTCGCCCGTGCCGGAAGGTGACGGATCTGCAGCGTCCGGTGTGTTCGGCGATTCCGGCGTGCCCGATGGCGTGCCGTTCGTCGTATTTGTGTTATTGCCGGACGGGCCAACGCAACCGCCGGCACTGACCGAAACAATAAGCACGATAATCAAAAGAATCAGTGATAATTTGTTTAATTTTTGCCCCATAAAATCCAACCCCGCTTTGAATTTGATTCAAAGATTCTTTGGAAAAATAACGATTAAATATGCACATAATATTTTATTGTGCATAAAATAAAATGATTGAAGAGAATATATAAACTTTATGAGACCGAGATGCAGAGAACGAAATATTTGAAAAAAACTCTAAAAAAAGAACAAAATGGAGAAAATGTAAACATCATGATTTGTCACAAGTGAACAATAAAGCGGTTATAATAAATAGGATGAAAAAAGCGCAAAAACCTAAAATTCAAAAAAAGAAAACAAAAAGAAAAGCGGCAATTGGTTTGCCGGATTTGCTTTTGAATTTTGATTTTTAATGCTGAAACACAGTTTGACAACCGGAATCACAGATAGTAGTAATAGTAAGCGGCCAACGCAATGATTGCGATGATCACAATCGCGACGACGCCGTAGGTCAAGTATTTCTTTTGCTGTTCATCCATAATGACTGCCTCGCTTATTTTTTGAATACAAACGAATATAACAAATTGAACCGTGCACAACTTTTTATTATGCACTTACCCATAGATATATCATTATCATTATATAAAATCTTCTAATATATTGAAGCGCACATAATATCAAAAAATTGAGATCTTATTAAAATAAAGAATAGATTTATAAAAAGAATATAAATAGAAGAAAAAACAACATCCCATGATGTTTATGTCCGCCAAGCAATCCCAAAAAGTCGGTCTCCCGCCGGGTTCTTTGATTTATATCACCGAAGAGGAAGAGACGGAAATTCCGGAAAGTGAAAAAAAAGTGACGGTCTATGCCATCACATACAACGAATCCGGATATGAAGAGAAGAAGATCGAGTCCATCAACGATTTGAAAAATTTAATCACGGACGATCCGGCTTCGGCTGCCGCCGCCACGGCGCCCGCCGCATCCGCTGCACCGACGACTTGGATTCATGTGACGGGGCTGTGGGACATCGACGTCGTCCGCGCGCTGGGCGAAAAATACGGCATTGAGCCGCTGACGCTGGAAGATATTCTCAGCATGGGGCAGCGCCCGAAAACCGAAGAATTTGAAACATACATTTACACGATTTTAAAACATGTGATGTTTGACGACGACGATAAAGAAGTTATCAACGATCAAATCAGTATTATCACCAAAGACAAAACCGTCATCAGTTTCGCTGAAAAATCATACAATATCTTCGACCCGGTGATCAAACGCCTCAAAAAGGACGGCCGGATTCGGAAGTACGGCGCCGATTATCTCACTTACGCGCTCATTGACGTCGTCGTCGACAATTATTTCCTTGTCATGGAACAGTTTGAGGAATGGTTTGACGAAGTCGAAAAACGGATGGTCAGCCATCCGGAAAAAGAATCCGCCGGTGAAATCAACCGGATGCGGACGGAACTTTTCTTGTTCAACAAAGCCGTTTGGCCGCTGATTAACGTGACCGACAGTTTGGAAAAATCCGAATCCAAACTGATTAAAAAACCGACGCGCGTTTATTTCCGCGACGTTCAAGACCATGTCACAAGAATTGTGGAATCCATCGAAACCGGCCGCGAAACCGTGACCGGCATTTTTGATATCTACAATTCCGGCATTTCAAAACGGCTCAACGAGACCATGAAAGTGCTGACGGTTATTTCCACCATTTTCATTCCGCTGACGTTCATCGTCGGCGTCTACGGCATGAATTTCGAATACATGCCGGAGTTGTATTGGAAATACGGCTATTATGCTTGTCTCGGGTTGATGCTTTTGATCTTTGTGACGATGATTTTGTATTTCAAGAAAAGAGGTTGGTATTGAAAAACATCGGTTTTGCGGCTTACCGCTGCGAACGAAGTGAGTTTTTGGATAAACGATAAAATAAAAAATTCCGGAGCGAAGCGGAGGAATTTTTTATTGTAAGTTTTCAAATTTCAACGATCCAACCATATGTGGAAGAATACCTGTTCAAAAGACTCAATGCGTGTTTAAAATTTTCACGCTTGATACAATAATCGTATCTGTTTTGAGATTTATAACGATGAATCGCTTCTTTTTTGATCAACATTTTAAGAGCGTCTTTGACGAAACCAACTTCATGTTTTTTGACGCTTCTGCATAAACTTTCTTCTTGCATATGGCGGTTACAAACGATTCCGCATTGACAAATTTTGTATAAAACACGCAATTCGTATTCTGTGAAATCAACGTCCCAATCAACGGTCATAATATTTCGCAAGTTCTGAAAGTATATAACTGTACCTACTTTTTAAATAAATGAATAATATATTAAAAAATTATAAACAAGTAGGGATATTTATTTACTGTTCAAATAGGTAAACAATACCTTCAAAAAGTATAAATAATAAAGAGAGAATTGTTCAATAAATTGAACAATCAGTTTCATGGAGAAAAATAAAATGGCGCTTGAAGACTTTTTGGGAAAAACGACAGAAATAAAAATTATTGATTTTTTGTCTCAGAATGCGATGTCTAATTACAATCAAACCGAAATCAGCAGCTGTTTGGGCATATCCAGGACATCTGTGAATCAAAAACTGCCGGAACTCATTTTTAACGGAATCGTTGAAATAAAAGAAAAAAAGGGAAACTCCAATTATTACCAGCTTTCAAGCAACAATATTGTTAAAAAACTGATTGGCAGCATATTTGAAAATGTCTTGTTCATTTCAGAATATGAAAACGATGATGAAAAAGAAATCGATAAAATAAAAAATGTTGTTGGCGGAATAAATGACGCCGAAGAAAATGAATGTTTTATGAATTCGCCGGCGGAAGGCAACAGCCCAAAATACTATGATTCAGAAAAGCCGGCAAAGAACCCCAACAACCAGCTGATTTCTGCTTAAAGAGGCGACAAGATATGGAAAAAAAAGCAAGTACAATCAAAAAAAATATCGAAAAACCGGAGAAGAAAAACTTAAGCACCCCCAATGAAAAATATTCAATTATTCGAACACCATTGTTTGCAAAAACCTATGCGACAAATGTTTCCGTCATTCAGACCGATTTGGATTTCAGAATAGAATTATTTAATGAAAAGTATCAGGTTGGAGACGAGTGGATCTATCACAGCGACGGATTGGCCATACTGACGCCGGAAGCTGCTAAAATATTATGGACAGAACTGGGTTTAAAAATAGAAAAATATGAAAAAGAAAATGGCGAGATAGATATTTCAAAAAAACAAAGGTTGTGAAGAACTTATATTGATTGTAAAATAATGAGAAGAGAAAGATTTATTCAGAGTTAAGAAAGAAACTTAATTTTTGAATTAAATCAATAAAATTCGAAAATGATTTTCAAAATAAGGATTGAGCAGGTACACCACCACACCAACCCCGATTCCGGCTACAATGCTCAAAATGTTCAGCAAAACATAATCCGATTCGGAAATGTCCGGCAAAATCATTAAAAGAAGGTTGTCGCCAAAAAAATAAAGGGCATACGTAATTAAAATACCAAAAAGGGAGACGATAAACCTTTTGAGAAAAGGTTCGTTTTTCCAAAACTCTTTTCTTTTTGATAAAAGGCATACCGGGATCAAAAGTCCGCAGAACGATGAAAAGATCATAGATTTACTGGCCGAAACATTCAACGGAACACCGTCTCTCAAAAAAACAAAACTGAAAAAATAAGCGAAGATGAATATAGAAAGCGCTGACAAAACCCGGATCAATGTCCAATATTCTTTTTTCATGCCATTCAGCCCCGAATCCAATCCCAAATTTTTCCTTTTTTGTTGTTAAAATCGATGTTATCCAACAGTTTTTTGAAGCCGACGACGACGATGCTGAAAACAATGCCGTATAGAAGCAATGCCCAAAATTTCATGTAAGCCGCCGTCGGATCCAGCGGATATCCGAAATGATCCGTGAAATAATTGGAGATTTTGAAAAAGAAATACAACAGCGGAATCATCATGACGACGATGAAAAGAATGAAAATGCCCTTTTTATTCGGTTCAGCCGGCGGTTGATAAGACAAAAAGAAATTCACAAAAGTAAAACCGGCGATAAATGAATAGATGACTCCGAACTCAAGAATTGCCTCATTTAAATCATTGTAAGGCATATGAAAAGCCGCATACGTCATGATGATAATAAAGATTAAAGACATCAAAACCAAGAAGTTTTTCATAATACGGTCTGATTTTTTCTCATCTGCTTTTTTCCCTTCATCACTTTCGATATTGCCCCGTTCATAGAGTTTCCTGTTTCCCAACCAGGCCGCCAAAACAAAAATAATGCCGGCTAAGACCGCTAAAACAACAAAATACAAATTCGTGAGCGGTTCAGCGTTTGCGGATAGAATAAAGTTTCCGGCGACCATGAAAATGAAATAAATCAGAGACAATACAGACAATAGAACCGAACGGTTTCTTTTTTGAGAAACATTTTGAACCGGAAAAAGAAGGTAAAACATCAAAGTAAAAACAGTTATCAATAGAATAACAGTTGAGCTGAGCCGAAGCGGAACAATTCGAAAAGCATCTTGCGGATCTCCTTTAATCAAAAGAAAAATGGAGAACGGAAGAAAAAGAACGCACAAGCCCAGAACAACAGTTTGGAGAATAACTTTTCCGGCTTTATAATTGGCAGGGGACACTTCAGTCATATGTATTTCTCCAAATGAATGAATCAAAAATCAAAAAATTAAAAAACTTTGAACAAATATTCAGATTAACAGAATAAATACTTTTTTAATTCCGGAAAAATTATAAAAAGAGAGAAATCAGAATCAAAAAATCAGCGAATCCGAACATCCAGACAGATGTTGTATTGGTGCGGCGCATACGAGCGCACGTTTCTTTTTTCAACGACTTCGATTGTCCGACCTTGTTTTTCAGCGGCCGTTCGAATCTTTTCAATTTCGCCGTCAAAAAGATCGTCGTCGTTCGTCATCGCATAATAATGAATGACGCCGTCCGGTTTTGTCAATTCGACCGCCGTGTCCAAAAAGTCGCAGGCGTTGTGCGGCAAATTCATAATCACGTGGCCGCCTTTTCCGGCGTATTCCCGGCCCAAATCAATGGCGTCTAAATTCAACGCAACGACGTTTTTCACTTTGTTGAGCGCGATGTTTTCAATCAAAAGGGAAACGGCCGCTTCATTTTTGTCGTTGGCGACGACCATACTCGGTTTGGCGTTTTTGGCAATCAAAACGCTGTACGGACCGACGCCGGCAAACATGTCAATCACAAAATCGCCTTCTTGGATTTGAGACAGAATTCGGGCGCGTTCGGTCGACAGGCGGGGCGTAAAATAGGCGCGTCCCAAATCTATTTTGTAAGCGCAGCCATATTCTTTATGAACGGTCGCCGTCTTATTGTCGCCGGCAATAAATTCCAAATCACGAATCCGGAATTCTCCGGAGACAGGTCCGCGGGACAGGAGAACCGTTTGAATGCCGGGGTGCGCCGCCAAAATGGCGGCGGCAATTTCCGAAACAACGTCCGGCGTTTTTTCGGAAACGCTTTTGTCATCGATGACCGCAATGTCGCCGACCATTTCGTAAGCGACGGCATAACCCAAAATATCAGTGACGGTGAGCTGCTTTTCCTGAACGGCGAAATCGGCGTCGAGAATGAATTTTTCAAGCAGAAGTTTTTCGCCGGCGGAATCGCCGCCTAAAGAAAAAGAGGAGATCAATGCAAAGCTTTCCAGATGCGACAGGCGGGAAAGAATGGCGGTCAGTTGATCGCCGTCCGGACGATTCGTGAGCGGCAAATACAAGTAAGTGTCGTCGGCAAACGGCCGGCAGGCATAATTGAGAAGGGAAAGCTCGTCAAACAAGCGGCGGCAAGGCTCGCCGTCTTTTTTAAGGATTCGAAAAGCGGGATTTGAAAAAACAGGTTTGGGATTTGAATTCATTGTTTATTCCTATCGTTTTTGTATTTCATTTTGGAGGTTGTTTCAATATGATTTCAAGTGAGCTCAATACGATTTCAATATGATTTCAAGTGAGTTCAAATGATTTCAATATTATTTCAGAATCAAATCGGTCGGCGTCATACCACGGCATTGGTACCGCTTTTTCTTTTCCGTGAATTTGGTCCAATTGATGGCGGATTCGGGGCACCAGTTGATGCAGGCGAAGCACATTTCGCAGCGGTGGTTCCATTCCGGTTTGCCGTCTTTTAAGTCGATGTTGTCAACCGGACAGACGTTCACACAGGTGCCGCAAGACGTGCAGCTGTCGTTCACAGTGAACTTTTTGTCGAGTTCGGGTACTTTCTCATACATCGTGTCAAAAGCCGCCCAATTGATGGGTTTTGTGAGGAATGGCGTGGTTTGTTTGTCCATGTGGAAAAAACCGGTTTCGACGTTTTTGCAGATGAAATTGATTTTGTCGTCGATTTTTGAAAACGACGCGTCCACTTTTTTGTCGGATTTGGTTTTCGGCAGCACGATAAAATTGGAAATGAGCGGAATCACATAACCGGCGTTCATGCGGTTTTTGGTTTTGTCAATCGCGGACTGAACTTTATAAAGTGCGTCGCCGACCATCATACCGCAGGTCAGGACGACGAAAACGTAATCGGCTTTCGGCATTTTGGCGATAAAATCGAGAACGATATGCGGCGGGTTGGACATGTAAACCGGTAAAACGAGACCGAGACAAGAGATTTTCTCATCGGACGGCGGCACGTGAAGCGCGGAAACGATCGGAACCAGCTGCGTTTCAAGAACGACCATGTCGGCGCCGGATTTCGGATCTTTGTCCGCCCACGGTTTTGACAGCCGGGACGCGAGTTTTCGGGCGACAAGTAAGGAGTTGCCGGTGCCCGAAAAATAATAAATTTTATTCACTTTCGTGATAGGAGCAGGCTTTTCCGTGATTTTTTGAGACGACTGAACGAATTGATCGTAGGGGTTGACCGGACTGACAGGATTTGACGTTGACATGTTGATTCCACCAAATGAAGTCAAAAAGGCGTTCATTCATTTTAGTTCTTTGTATGGCAAAAAACAAAAGCATATATAGGAATCGAAAGTAATTGACAGAATTATGACGAATATTTCGGTTTTGGTTTCCGGGCGCGGCACGAACTTGCAGTCGATTATTGACGCGATTGAAAGCGGCGGCATTGCCGGTGCAAAAATCACCGCCGTGATCAGCGACAAGAAGGACGCCTACGCCTTGACCCGCGCCGAAAATCACAAGATTCCCGGCATTTTTGCCGACCCGAAGTCGTTTTCGTCCCGTCAGGCTTACGACGACCACCTGCTCAGCATTTTGCAGGAAAACAAAACCGACCTTGTTCTTTTAGCCGGCTACCTTCGAATTATCAGCGACAGTTTGATTGCCGCCTACGAAAACCGGATGATCAACATTCACCCGTCGCTTCTGCCGTCTTTTCGCGGCCTTCACGCGCAGCAGCAAGCCGTCGAGTACGGCGTTAAATTTTCCGGCTGCACGGTCCACTTCGTGGAACCGGCCTTGGACGGCGGCCCCGTGATTCTTCAAAAAGTCGTTCCGGTTTTGGACGGCGACACGGAAGAAACGTTAGCGGCAAGAATTTTGGTAGAGGAAAACAAAGCGTATCCGGAAGCAGTGAAACTGTTTGTGGAAGGCAAATTGAAAGTTGACGGGCGCATTGTGACGATTTTAGAATAAATTACTTTTTTCTTTTTGGCGGGCGGGGCGGCGCGCGCGTTATAGCGACACATTTTTTTTGGATTTCAAAAGTGAGAGTCTCATTTTTTATTTTGAGCTGAATAAATCAGTTCCTTCATTTCTATTTTTGAGCTGAGCAAATCAATTTCCCATTTCTAATGTCGAGTTGAGCAAACCATCCCGCTTAAACAGACGCTTTGCGTCTGTTTAAGCGGATACCGCAGAAAGGGAAGATGCAATTGGAAACAGCAGATGCAAAACTGAGCAAAGCAGCAACTGTATTGTTGGAAACTGCAGGTGCAAATTGGAACAAGAAAAGACTGTATTGTTAGAAAACAGATGATGTACCCTGAAAAAATAAAAATGATTGATAAAAAGAACTTATTTTTACTCGACCAATTCCCCAATAAAATAACCGGGCGTCGCGTCAATAATCCGAACCTTTGCCGTGTCTCCCGGCTTTAAATCCGTATTGTTGACAATCACCGGTTTATAATCGTCCGTTCTTGCCATCACGCCGCTTTCCTTGCCGTATTTGGACACGAAAATGTTTTCGACTTTTCCGACGCGCTTGTTTTTGTCTTCCAATTTGATTTCATCGGTGATTTCAGACAAAATCTTAGACCGCTCCGTCAGGATTCTGGAGTCCAGATTCCGAAGGCTGAACGCCTTTGTCCCCGGACGCGGCGAATATTTGGAAATGTTGACCTTGGCCGGCCTGTATTTTTTGATCCAATCAACCGTTTGTTGAAAATCGTCGTCGGTTTCGCCGCAAAAGCCGACGATAATGTCCGTGAACAGCGTCAAATCCGGGAACCGTTCCTGAAACGTTTGAATAATCAAATCGACGTCATCCATTTTATGGCGGCGGTTCATGGTTTTCAAAACATTTTCCGATGCTGATTGGATCGGCAAATGCAGAAACTTAAAGATTTTCGAATCCGAAAACACGTCAACCAATCTCGGAAGAATCGGCAAAACCGAAAATGGATTCATCATGCCAACCCGGATTTTAAAGTTGCCCGGAATTTGAACGATCATGGAAAGAAGTTCCGGCAGGCGAAGACCGTGGTAAGGCGAATCCGATTTGAAATCCATGCCGTATTGGCTGTCGTCCTGAGACGTCAGCCAAATTTCGGAGCAGCCGTCGGCAACCGCTGCCGTAATGTCGGCAATGATTTCTTCCGGCGGGAACGAAATCAGATTTCCGCGCGCCAACTTGACAATACAGTAAGAGCAGCCGAAGTTGCAGCCAGTGGAAATCTGGCAAATATGAATGTTGGAATTGTAACGTACTTTCGGCAAATTCAAAAAACCGTCCGGCGATTTTGAAAAAATGCGAACGGGCGCGGCGCGGACACGCACCGTGCCGTTTTCCCCGGAACCGGAAGAGGGTTGGGAGCCGGAATTGAAATTAGAATTGGAATTAGAATTGAAATCAGAATTTAAATTTAATTTTGAATTTTCAAGATTGGAAGCAATCCCGCCCAGAACGTTTTTGAGATCCAAAACGGAATTGATGCCCAAAACATAAGCTTCCGGATTGGCGTTTAAAATCAAATCCAGCTGCACTTCCGGCATACAGCCGGCCACCACCACGTAACGGCCGCTGTCCCCGAAACTGCGGATCTTGTGCAGAATTTTCTGTTCTGTCGTGTACTTCACCGTGCAGGTGTTGCAAACGTAAACGTCAGCGTCCGCTTCACTTGACGTCTCAAAACCCATGGAACGGATAATACCGAGCATGGTCTCCGCCGACGCTTGATTGGCGGAACAGCCGAACGTTTCAAAATAAATTTTCATCTTCATAGCGTTTTTGAAAATTAAAATTAAAATTAAAGTAAAATTAAAATGAGATTTGAAGACTGAATGAATCAGTATTCATCATCCCATTAAACATAAACGAATCAGACGTAAAACGGCTTGTTCTCTTTGTCTTTGACATAAACGCTTTCGACAACGCGAACGACGCCGGACGCGCCGATACAAATGCTGGTCATGCAAGCGTCGCCGTCTTTGAGCAATTTGGTGCCTTTCATAAACGGACCGTCGGTGACAGCCGTTGCCGCAAAAATCACGTCTTTGCCCGGAACCAGGTCGTTTGTTTCCCGGATTTTGCCGATGTCGTTTTTCGGAATGCCCATCTTTTCAAGCCGCGGAAGCTTTTCTTGGAGTTCTCCCTCAACATCCGCCGGCGATTTCCCGTTCGCCGCGCTCGGAAGAACCAAGCGCCCGGTAATCTTTCCGCCCAAACATTTGAGCGCGCTGGCCGTTAAAACCGCTTCGCCGGAACCGCCGGCGCCCATCACGACGTCAACACCCGAGTCGGCAAAACACGTCATGACGCCCGGCATCAAGTCGCCGTCCGGAACCAGCCGGACGCGTGCGCCGGCGGCGCGAATGTCGGAGATGGTTTTTTGGTGGCGCTCGCGGTCCAAAATAACAACGCAAATATCGGAAACGGGCTTTTCCAGCGCTTTGGAGACCAGTTCAAGCGTTTGTGCAACCGGAGCGTCGATGTTGATTTTCTGACCGGTTTTTTTCTCATACGCCGCCACCTTCGGGCCGACGACAATTTTGTCAAAATAAATATCCGGACCGTGGAAAACGCCGTCCTTTTCAGCCATGGACATGACCGCAATGGAACCGTTCACGTCGTCCGCCGCCAAATTGGTGCCTTCCAACGGATCGACGGCGATTTCAACGACCGGACCTTTGCCGGTGCCGACCGATTCGCCGATAAAAAGCATCGGGGCTTCGTCGCGCTCGCCTTCGCCGATTTTGATGGTTCCTTGAATGTCGATTTGATTGAGCATGCGCCGCATTGCTTCAACGGCGACGTGGTCGGCGTATTTGCGGTCGCCGCGGCCGATTTGATAAGCGGACGCCACGGCGGCGGCTTCCGTAATTTGAAGAAGGGAAAACATCACATTGCGTTCAATCGGGCCGGCCGAATTCATCATTTGTTCTGCGGTTTTGGGGTGGGGCATAAAGATCACTGAAATGAATTAATGAATTGAAAAACTGTAATCCATAAACAAGTTCAAAATAAAAATTTGAAAAGATTGTAATAATCTGTTTTTAAAGAACTGTTTATATTAAAAGTTTTCAATTCATATAAGTTATACATTTATAACGTCGTCGGATTTTGAATTTTCATCCCGGTCATCTGCCTGTTCCGATTGAGAATCCGGCAAAACAGGTTTTAAAACAATTACCGGCTCGTCTTTGAAAATCAGCAAGGGTTTGCCGACGTAAACTTCACCGGATTCGCGAACCGCGTCAAAAGAAAACAAACTGTCGTCCTGACGGGGAAAAATCACCTTAAAGAAACCGCTTGTTTCAAAAATGGGATCCGAAAGACCTGCTTCTTTAACCGATTTTTGGATTCTGGAAACGCCCGTCCCCATTTTCTCAACATAACCAGCCCGGAAAAGTAAATCTGCCAGAACCGGATTTCTGGACATGCTGACGGTCCCGAAATTTTCATTCGTCACGCCGTTGATAATGCCGCCCGGATTTGTAATTTCCAGCCGGTCGTCAAAGATTTCAATCATAATGCGCGACCCTTTGTTAAAATAATCCCGGTGGCAAACGGCATTGATCACAGCCTCCCGAAGAGCAATTTCCGGAATCTCAAGAATATTTTTGCGCGTCAATCCTTCAAAAACATAACGCGTTTTTAGATTTTGTTTCAAATAACGAAGCGATTGCTCAATATTTTCAATCAGATTTTCCGAAAATTCAACGGCCGCTAAAACGTTCGCCCGGTCCGTCCCTTTAAATAAAGTGCAGACGATGGAAGCATGACGAAAAATAAAGTCGTGTGCGTTGTTTCGGAAAAACAAGGCGCCCGCATTTGTATAAACCAATTCGCCGTCGTCATTTTTTTCAGCGCAATTCAAATTGAATAAAACGGCCTCTTTTGAAAAACACGGACTAATGCCGGATTTTTCCAAATAAGTTTGATAGAATTTTTCATTGAAATCATTCCGAACCAAAAAATCAGTAATCCATGAATCATAGCTGACAACACCTTCACTTTTCAAAAGACCGATGATTTCATCCCGCCTCAATTTCTGCGAATTCGGACCATACCGCATAAAAAAACCACTTGAGCAACAATATGGTTTACGGCCGCCAAATGGAACCGTCAGAATGATCAAACAGTTTTCAGAATCGATTTCCGTTTTAACCGGCAAAGGCGGTTCAATTTGGCGGATAAAATCCTGAATTTTTGAACGAGCCGAATTGCTGACGTCCGTTCCGGTCATATTTCCGGAATCGGAAACGCCGATATAAATCCGTCCGCCGGAAGCGTTGGCAAAAGCGCAAATTTCTTCGGCCAACTTTTTGTCCGGTTTTTCTTTAAACTCAACCGTGTAGCCTTCCCCTTCGGAAATAATGAGTTCTAAATCTTGAATCAAAGAAAATCCCTCCTTGAGCAAACAATCAAAATTATGTCATTAAGAAACAAAAATGAGGGAATTATATAAATGTTTTTAAAATGTTAAAATCGAAAAATTAAAATACAAAATAAAAACGGACTCTGAAGACCTAATTGATAGAAAGAAAATAAGATCGAAATAAAAGAAGAAAAAAATGAAAAAAGAAAAAGAGATGAAAAAAGAAAGAGAGATGAAAAAAGGAAAAGGGGGAGGAAAAAATATTATCTGGTCACGTCAACCAACGCAACGCGTTCCATCACCAAGTCTTTCAATTTGTCGTCGCCGCCCACGCCCAATTCTTCATTCGTAATACCAAATTGAGACATCAGATACGGCTTTTTTTCCTGCAAAGTTGTCGGCGTCGTCCGGCGGAGCTGGAATTCGTCAACAAACAGAGATTTGACCGGCTCAGGGTTCCTTAAATCGCCGAAAATCGCGAAAATACATTTGTTGTCGCCTGTGGCCAGACCCATCGAATAAGCTTTATCGATTTGGCGCTGCCCGGATGCAAACCGCATCATTTCAAGGCCCGGGTTTTTAGCCGCGTTGGTGTGGTTTGAAAAAGATTCTTTCGTCCGGTGAATGGCAAAAAGCAAATGGTCAATATCCGCCACTTTGCGCTCGTCAAAGCCCTGAATCGTCAAGGTGTGATCCTCACAATAAGAGCCCAGCGATTCCAAAAAAAACGGCAGATTTTTGATCGACATGCGGCCCAATACAAAACAAACATCATCTAAGTCGGGTTCCATATCCAGGAAGAATAAAGGGAATAGATAAATATCTTTCTAAAAAATAAAATCAAGATTGGTAAACTTAATCGAAAAGCTGAAAACGAAAACGTAAGCAGAGAGTAGAAAAGAAAAGATGTAAATGGAAAATAGATCAAGAAGAAACAAAAAAGGAGAAAAAAAAGCAGAGAATAAAATAATAGAAAAATAAAAAAATAGTGCGGGGGATGGGATTCGAACCCACGAACTCCTACGAGACTAGGCCCTCAACCTAGCGCCTTTGACCAGCTGGGCAACCCCCGCATTTCAATATTAAATGTGTTGAAAGACGTATTTGAAAAGTGTTTGATTTGTTGTTTGACCGCGCATTAATGCGGGCACAGTCTCTGAGAATACGGTTTATCGTATATAAAGATGTTGTTTAAAGCGGATTTTGTATCTCTTTTTGAATAAAAATGAAAGACAAAAGAATCAAAAATTTCAAATTTATTAAATTTTGAAAGATTGAAATTCAATTGCCGTTGTCATTTAAATTCGATTGAAAACTTACAAATCCTGCAAGATGCCCAAGAACTCTTCCGCACGGCCTTTGATGACGTCGGCGGATTTGAGAATGAGCTCGGACGCTGAATAAGAACCGTCGGACTCCATTGTGAAAACGAACGATGTTTCATCGAATGTAATTTTCAACGCGGAAGGGTCGTCTAAGTCGCTGACGCGCTTTTGGAAACCGCATTCTTTGCAGGTCAAAAGATCTTCGTCGGAAACACGTGCTTCGCCGTCGACCAAATAAACGATGCCGTTCGTCTCAAAGTTTTGATTGCCGCAAGCTTTGCAGGCTTCACCCGTGATAATCGGATTGTTTTTGTAACCGCAAGCGATTCCTGCCTGCCAGCGAACGTGGTCGCGTCCGTATCCGACGTGCGCAACGGCTTCAAGCATAATGCGCTGTCCTTCTTTTAAGTCGACGATCGGAACTTTTTCGTCCGCCGGACGAACTTTCGGATCGGCCGAGATGAAATCGCCGGAATAAACCGTTTTCGGACCTTCGACGTCCAAACGAAGCGTCACTTCGCAATACTGGCAGCCCTCGCCGCCGCATGTACATTCCGACTGCGGAACGTATTCGGAATCAGAGTCGGTCGAAAGCGGCACAAGCGCTAAGCGAAGACCGAGCTGCTCGTCATAAAGGACGGAAGTGTTGTCGTTTAAAATTAAATATTCGATTGCCAGCGTCGGGACGTCCGCAATCATCGCGCGCCGGATCCCGTTGGCAAAAGCCGCGTTGGTTCCCGACAGGACAAATTTGGCGGAATCTTTAGACAACTCGAGAATATCAATGTCCATTTAACTCACCTTGATTTTTAATGAATGAAAAAAGCGATTTCGGATTTGGAATACAACACCGATGCAATAAAAAATGAAAAAGAAGATTTGAAAACGAATGAAACATTGATTTCATTTTAGAAAACATGAAACCGTTTGTTGGATTCGTTTCAAATTTTTTGTTTCAGATTTAAACCGGCCTCTTAAATGCGGTGTTTGCCGCCTTTGGGTCTGGTACCGTCGTGGGGAATCGGGGTCACGTCTTCAATCCGGCCGATGCGGATGCCTGCACGTGCGAACGCACGGATGGTGGCTTGGGCGCCCGGTCCCGGATTTCTTTGTTTGTTGCCGCCCGGCGCTCTCACTTTAATGTGAATGCCGGTGATTCCTTTGTCTTTTAATTGTTCAGCCAGCTGGTTGGCCATCTGCATGGCCGTGTACGGAGAACTTTCGTCTCTGGCTGCTTTCACAACCATACCACCGGAGGATTTCGCGATGGTTTCGGCACCGGTCAAATCAGTGACGGTGATGATGGTGTTGTTGAACGAGGATTTGATGTGAGCGACTGCCCATTTCATTTCAGACATAATTAGTTCCTCCTGTTGCCGCTTGCGCCGCCTTTTGCCGGACCGCGCGCAGCGCCGGCACCACCGGTTGCACCGGCCGGAGCGTTACCGCGGGGGGGACCGCGTGGCGGACGTCCGCCCGGACCGCCTCTTTTACGGTCGCCGCCTTTCTTTCCGTCGTTTTGCGCCCGTGCTTTGCGGCTGTTTTCGGCAGCCGTTCTGAGGGTAACGCCGTCAACGATGGACGAAGCGATTTGGACCGGTCTTTCGGGGTGGGTTTCTGTCGTCAGCGGGGATTCGCCGTAGTAGGTGATGTTCATTTCATCTTCTTTGGAGATGAGCATACTCGGAATGGTTGCTCTTCTGCCGTTGATGGCAATGTGACCGTGGGTGATGAATTGGCGGGACTGGAGAACGGTTCTCGCAAGACCGAGTCTCAAAACTTGCGTTTGGAGGCGGCGTTCAAGAATGTTTTCCGGTTTGAGACCCAAAATATCATCGATTTCGGAGTCGGGTTTTAAAATACCGTACCGAATGAGTCTGCCGAGGATTTGGTCGGCTTCTGTTTTGGCCGGACCTTTTAATTCGCCTTCGGAAGCAGCCAAAAGTGCCAACAGGCCCATCGCGTCGGATCTGTATTTTCTGAGCAAACTTTCCGCTTTCCAGACTTCTCTTTTGTTACGAAGGCCGTATGCTTTAATCAGTTCAACTTCTCCGGCCATTCTGGCTTCCTGCCAGGGGTGGTTCGGAGTTTCATAAGTCTTGTGTTTCTTACCTGGATATACCATTTAACTCACGCTCACTTCTTCTTTCTAACACCGACAATCGAACCGCGTCTGCCTGTGGATTTTGTTCTCTGACCTCTGACTTTGAGTCCTCTTTCGTGCCGGAGACCTCTGTAAGCGCGCACTTTCTTCAATGTGTTGATATCTTCTTTGAAGGTCAAATCGATATCAATACCGAGAAGGTGTTTGTTTTCGCCGGTTGTTAAATCTCTTTGGCGGTTTAACATCCAGGTCGGCGCGGATTTTTCGATGCCCTGAAGCGCAACGTCGATTTTGGCGACGTCCTCGTCGGAAAGGTAGCCGATGATGGCGGTGGGGTCGATTCCTGCGTCTTTAGCGATAATTTTGGAGATGCGAAGGCCGATGCCGTCAATACCCGTTAAAGCGTATTGGACTTGCTGCGCGCCTTTCAAGTCGGTATTCATCACACGAACAAGATGCCTAATCTCGTCTTCCGGCGCTTCTTCTACGACCGGCGGACGGTTACTTGTCTTTTTTTCAAGATTCTCTTCTGATTTCTTAGCCATATGTTTTCCTCCATGGAAAAACGCATCTTGTAGCCCACACCTGCAAATAACGACAAACAGGTTGAGCAGCCCGTTAAAAAATAAAAGGCTTCAATAAATGCTCGAAACCCAAGGTATTCATCTTATATAACCTTTTCAGGTCTGAAAAAAGAGACACTATAATATAAGAAAAAAAGGAGAAGAAAAGAAGAAGAAAATGTGCCGGTTTTTGACAGCCGGCGCCGGTGCGCGCGTTGTGCGGCATTTTTCTTTCGAATGTCAAAATCCGGATCATTACTTTCTGAAAAAATATTGTTTCAAGTTTTGAATCGGCTTTTTTTCGCCGATCGGAATCAAACCGGGAACACGGCTCTTGTAGTCGGCATATTCGTCCCCGAACGCTTTTTCAAGCTCAGGTTCTTCAAAGTATTTATGATAGAAATAAGCCGGAACCGATGTGATAACAACCGTCAGCAAAAAGATTTCAAGGGACCCGGAAATCAGAAAGGCGATGCCGGCATAATAAATCAAATTTCCGATCACCAGCGGATTTCGGGACAGGCTGTACGGACCGGTCGTCACCAGTTTTTGGGGCGGAGCGTTAACGGCAGCGGACCCGGACCCGTAAATCCAAAGCTCGCGCATACACAAAGCCATCAAAAGAAGGCCGTAAAGAGCAGCCAAAATTGAAAAAATCATCATAAACCGGAACGAGCCGTCCGAAAGAGAAACGGACGTTCCCGGAAAAATAATATTTCCAATCATCAGCAAAATAACGGGTACGATGAAAAGATAAAAAACGGATTCAAAAGCACAGCTGCCGGCTTTGGCCCATCCGGTCATTTTTTGACGGTGCTTTTGGGACAAAAACAAAATAACACGTTCGTGAAAACCGGAAAATAATTGTTTCATCAATCCACCCCCAATAATATCATTTTAAACTGTATGCACAAATAATATATTTTATTTTATATAAATATAATTCTAAAACTTTTTTTAATAAAAAGAAAAGAATAGAAATAAAAAAGAACATGATCTTAAAAAGACCCAAAAAAGAGCAAAAACAGGAGAAAATTCACAAAAAGAGAACAGTAAACTAAAAACCGGGAGATAAGAAATAAAAGAGATATAAAAATTAAAACAAGGACATAAAGATCAAGATCAAAAGCAAGACCAAAAGCAAAATCAAAAGCAAAAACAAGATCAAAAGCAGAACAATGAAACAAAGAAGAAAGACACAGCTCAAAGAAATAACAAAGATTTACAAAATAAGAAACGAAGATATGAGAAATGAAAATATAAGAAACGAAGAACCGGAACGGTTAAAAAAATGAAATAATAAACCACAATTTTGAATTTTCGTTTTGAAACGTTTTTAGAGGGATTTTCTCAAAAGCTTTGTTGGGCCTTGAAAAAATCAACGGAACACACTACACAAGCTGAAACCTTTACAGACATCAGCTTCGGGACAAACACGGGGGTTTTGGAAATTGACACTTATGCCGCATAACTTCTGGACATGTCCTTCATCATACAGATTGTAAGAGCGTCAGCATCGTCGATGCGATCTAACGAACCCTTATGAATCATATAATGAATGACAGAGTTTTGAAGACGGGACAGATCTATATCATTCATAATTCCTAAATGATAAATCATGCATATATACTTTCTCATGACATTTTCGGCATGCAGTGACATGGCACGTGTTAACCAATGACATGGATTTAAAAAATATAATCGTGCGAAACGTGTCAAAAAAATCAGTTTTTTAGACATTTTTGAAAAAATATAATAATTAATGAATAATTAAAACCTCATCAAAAATAAGAAGAGATAGGCATTATTATATATCAAATAATTTAACAAAAGTAATAGAATAATCTTGACATTGGCAAAATATTTTTTAGAAGATAGGATTATCATAAGTTTGGAAATGACTTGGAGAATTATAAAGTAAATTTTTTTGGAAGTTTAACGGAAATGAAGAGAAAAATGAAAAAAACTGATTTTTCGGAAAATAAAAATTAAATTTCGAGGAGTCAGGGCAAAAACGAAAAAACAATTACAAGAGAAATAATAAAAATAAATAAAATCGAAAATGAATAGAGAGAGAATGAGTTATGAAATTTAATAAATAAACCGGGAAAAATAGGAACCAAAAACAGAAAAATCAAATGAAAATCAAAAAATCAAATTAAAATCAAAAAATCAAATTAAAATCAAAAAAACAGGCCGTCTTTTTTACAGATTCTCAGAATACACAAATCACAAATAAGAGATGCAGTTCATCATTTTTAGATTGCAGATTGCACCTCAGTTCACTATTTTTAAATTTCAGATTGCACCTACAGTTCACTATTTTTAAATTTCAGATTGCACCTCAGTTCACTATTTTTAGATTGCAGATTGCACCTCAGTTCACTATTTTTAAATTTCAGATTGCACCTACAGTTTACTATTTTCAAATTTCAGATTGCACCTGCAGTTGACTGTTTTTAGATTGCAGATTGCACCTGCTGTTTCCAGCAATACAGTTGATTTTTTGTCCGGTTTGCCGTGTCCAATTGCACCTTCCCGTTCTGCAGGATCCGATTAAACAGACGCAACGCGTCTGTTTAATCGGACCGGCTTGCTCAATTCAAAATTAAAAATGAGACCCTGAGTTTGAAATCCAAATGAAAACGTGTCGCCATAACGCGCGCGCATGCCGCTCGCCAAAAAACAAACAAAAAACCAAAGAAAACAAACAAAACGAAGAAATAAAGAAAAAACAAAACGAAAGAGAAAAACAAAAAAATAAAAGCGCCGAGAGGGAGACTTGAACTCCCGAGGGGCTACGCCCCACAAGCTTTCCAGGCTTGCGCCCTACCACTAGACTACCTCGGCATGAAGCAGGAGTTATAAAATAGATTTATTGTATATATTCTTTATTCTCAAAAGAGCGGTTTATTGGATTAACCAAGCCTTTTTTCAAGACCCGGCTGAATCAAAATCATCCGCAAAAATTCAGCAAATCAAGATTGAGTTGCCGAATCCTTGTGTTTCCAGTAAGACGGATACGTGCCCTTCTCCATAAGAACCGCTTTCGGCCTGGCGACAAAACCATTCGCCGCCTTCTGAATATCATCATGAGACATCAGCGCGACCGACAAGGAAATGATTTCTCCCTTTTGAGAAAAAATGGCAGCCATTTCTCCTTTTTGAAGGCTTGTCTCATAGCTGACAATACCGGCGCGCGCCAAAAAGGCGCCCGAGCAAAGCGCGTCGACCGCCGTATCGCGAACGACGATTTTCGGCAGATGCGAAAAAGCCGTCTCCATCGGCAAAATGATCCGCCGGAGTTCCGACTCGTCGCCGGATTCTTTCCAATCCGTATAAGCGTCCTTCAGTTCCCAAAGCGACACCCATTCGTCATCCGTAAACGGCCCGGCCTTAGAACGAATCAGTTCCTGCATGTGCGCGCCGACGCCCAGCGCCATGCCGGCGTCATGGCATAATTTCCGGATATAAGTGCCGGCCTCGCAGCCGACTTTCATCAAAACAAGCGTGTCCGAGATTTCAAGCGGCTCAATGTAATAGATTTGGCGGACCCGGACGGCACGCTTAACGGCCGAGCGGACGGGCGGCATTTGATAAACCCCGCCGACAAAATCAGCCAGCACCGCTTCGATTCTTTTCTTCGGAACCGCACGGTGAAGTTTCATAAGGCAAATGTATTCTTTTCCGGACAAACGAAGCGCTGCAACCGCGCGCGTCGCTTTTCCGATCATGACCGGCTGCGTTCCCGTGACGACCGGATCCAGCGATCCGGAATGTCCCGCAACGTCCGCTTCCAAAATGTCGCGGACAAACGCCGCCACCTCGTGGCTGGTCGGCCCGGACGGCTTGTTGATGACAACAACGCCCTTTTCAATATATTCCCGAATCGGACGGTCCTTCGGACAAACGCCGTGCTTGCCGGGCGCCGCCTCTGTTAAGTAAACCGTTTCTCCTTTATCGGAAAAAAAATAATCGTTTCTGAAAAGTTCCTTTCTTGCCATTTGAACAGAAAGAGGAGAATCAAAATTAAAAAGATAGCGATGAAAAAGGAGGTTTGATAATAATATCTGTAAAATCGACCCACCCTTTTACCTATTTAAAAAAAACGTCGCCGTAACGCGCGCGCACGACCCTCGCACACACGCGCCCGGCAACCCAAATTAAAGCGAATTCTTGGCGAATCCTTCAAAAATAAACGTCGTCTGAACCGGAACCGATCCTTTGCTGATGAAAACGTCTTCTTCGCGGGACGTTAAGTCAACCCGCTCCAGCGGAATATTTTCCGACCGCATGTAATCTTCAATCATCGCGCGTCCGGTTTCCCGGGCAAAAGCGACGGCGTCGTCGCGGTATTCAAATGCGCGCCGGCCGCCCGGATAATGAACCAAAACGCCTTTGCTTCGAAGATCGTATTTGGATTCCGTTTGAATGACCCGAACCGAAATTTCCACACGCTTGGACACTTTTCCGACAAGCGAACCGACCGCGTTGCCGACGTCAAAGAATTCCGGCGTTAAAAACTCAGCATCGAGGAGTTCATTGAGTTCGGGAACAAAAGCCTGAACAGGCCCCCCGATCATGACAACCGGAACGCTGACTTTGAATTTCGCATACGGTTTTTTGAAAGACAAAAATGACCGGATAAAGCTGCGGGAATCCGAGAGCGGTTTTCCGGCCGGCAACTCGCCCGACGGATCCGAAAGACCCTTTTCCGTCAGGAAATAAACGATTTCAAGCGCCATTTTTTGAGCGAACTGTTTTTTGACTTGCCGGCAAAATTCCACCGAATCCATCTCCAAAAACGAGGACAAGATCCGGGCGCCGATGGCAGACGCCTCCGCATTAAATTCCGTGTAGTCGCCCAAAACGTGCAAAACGTCCGTCGGGGTAAAACCGATCATGTAAACCGCTTTCTTTTGAACCAGCGACGACAGAATTTCCGACGGCAGATAATTGATGCCCCACAAAATATCATGAAGCGACGTCGGACGGTCGCCGATTTTGTCATAGATCTTTTGTTCGTCCGGCGTCAGCGCGACGTCGGCGCCGCTTCGAATGAAAAAGCGGATCGGTTGAACATACTCATTGAACCGGAATTTATCGAAAAAGATACGGTCGCCTAAAACGGATAAAATTTCCGGATAAAGCGCTGCGGCCCGGCACAGCGGAATAATACGGCGCGGACCCAGTTTTATTTTTTCCAAACTGAGATCGGAAACCGATGGAGAATGCAGCCAAACCTGACTGTCGCCGCCCAATGCCGACGTTTCCATCCGGATCGCCCGCACCTTTGTCTTCCAGCCGCCAACCGTCGCCCCGGATTCCGAAATATCCGGAAAACCGTCTTCCATCATGGAAATATCCGTGCTGGTGCCGCCGACGTCGATCATGAGGCACGTGTCGCGTTTGGACAAAAACGACGCGCCGAGAAGGCTGGCCGTCGGTCCTGAAAAAATAGATTCAACCGGCTTTTCCATCGCTTCGGAAATCCCGACGACGGCGCCGTTGCATTTTAAAATCTTAATATCGGCAGAGATTTTGCGCCGCTTCATTTCGGAAATGACCGCTTCGGCAAAACGGCGCGTCACCGGAAGCAGCATCGCGTTCAAATAAGCCGTGACGCCGCGCTCGTAAGCGCCCAGCGACTGCGCGAGTTCATGTCCGCAGACCACCGGATGGGAAACGCCGTCCGAAAGCGTCAATTTCGTAATCAGTTCCTTAGCGGCCAGCTCATGCGCCGGATTACGAATGCTGAAATAAGAAGAAACCGCAAAAGCCGACACTTTGTCTTTGACGGCAAGCACGAATTTTTCAATGGCGGCCGTGTCCAAAGGCGCCGATTCGTCGCCGTTGCCGTCATGCCCGCCATTGACGATAATATAATGTTCAATTTTGGAAGACGTCGAATCCGAGTCGTCCGTCTTCAAATACTTTTCATCGCCGATGAGAATCAAAGCGGCCGTATCGCCCGTATTTTCAAGAACGGTATTGGTTGAAAGCGTTGTTGACACCGCAATGGACGAAACGGCATTGAGATAGTCCGGCGATAAAGAATCCAAAACTTTCGAAATGCCGCCGATCGGATTCGGATAGGTTGTCAGCGATTTTTGAGATTCCAAAACAGTTTGATTTTCCACATCAACAATAACGGCGTCCGTATACGTGCCGCCGGTATCAATTCCTAAACAATATGTCATAAAACCCCTCGACTCAATATGAAATCGGAAATAAAAATAACGTGAACGCAGGAAATGAAATTAAATGTAAAAATAAATACAAAATAAAATAATTAAAATCAATAAAATTAATCAAAATAATCATAAAATCAATAAATTAATCAATAAAATAATTAAAATAATCATAAATTAATCAAAATAATTATAAATTAATCAAAATAATTATAAATTAATCAAAATACATAAAGAAAAAACAAACGATAGGAGAAAAACGATAAGGGAAGTATGACTTCCCTTATCGGACGGAAGGTAAAAAACAGACAGTATTTAAACGCCTGCAGCGGCCTTCACTTTTGCGACGGCGTCAGATGCGCTTTCGCCGTAGATGTTGGCGCCGATCTTGTTGGCCCAGTCTTGGGTGCACGGTGCACCGCCGATCATGGTTTTCACGCCTGCGCGAACGCCTGCTTCTTTGAGTTGTTCTTCGATTTGGATTTGGTTGACCATGGTGGTGGTCATCAAAGCGGAGGAAGCGACAACAACCGGCTTGTGTTCTTTCACGCTGGCAACGAATTGAGCGATCGGGACGTCACGGCCGAGGTCGATCACGTCAAAGCCGGCAATGCCGAGCATGGACGAAACGATGTCTTTGCCGATGGAGTGGATGTCGCCTTCGATGGTGCCGATAACGACTTTTCCCTTGCTTTGGGTTTGGGCTTTGACTTTTTCCATTTCCGGTTTTAAGACTTTGATACCGGCGTTCATGGCTTCAGAAGCTGCCAAAACGTGGGGGAGGAAAAGTTTGCCTTGTTCGAATTGTTTTCCGACTTCGTTCATGGCGGCAGTGTAACCGTTTTCAATCATTTCAACCGGGTTGACACCGGCTTTGATTGCTTCTTGTGCTGCTTCTTCTGCCATTTCACTGTCGAATTCCATGATGGATTCTCTTGCTTTTGCAATAATTTCGTCTTTGTTTGCCATATTTAAAACCTCTTTAGATATAATCCGTTATTGATTAATGATGATTTTGAACATTTCAAGATTTAAATGAAATGAATGAAATGTCAAAGATTCGGCTGCCAAAGATTTGAATGTCAAAAATTTGACTGTTAAATCCCATCCATTTAAATTTTCAATTCCATTCAAATTGAAATGAAAAAATAAAAGATCTGAATATCAGAATCAGATCTTGAATTCTTTGTCAGCTTTGTCGACAAGCGCCTTCATGGAAGCGTAGATGTCTTTGTCGATCGCCGGAACTTCGTGGTTCTTCATGACGTCAACGTAAACATCGTGCGCGCGGGTGGCGATGTCTTTGGATCCGGCGGAAGCCCAGTCGCCGAACATCATTCTGTCAATGAGTTTCGGGGAGGACGGGAGGTCCACAAGTTCTCTGGTCTTTTTAAGGGCCAAGAAGTTGTTGCCGATGCCGACTTTCTTGATTTGGTCGACGCCGAGGGTCTCTTCAGAAACCGGGATGCCTTCCATGGCTTTTTTGACCATTTGGATGATGTCGTTGTCGATGATGAGTTGTTCCATGGAGAACGTCATACCGAGTTCGAGCATACCGGCACCGTAGATGGTGTTGGCGCCGCCGAGGGCCGCCATCATGGTGGTGATGGTTTTCTCGTGGCCGGCTTGTCCGTCCGGAACTTTGGCGTCGGTCTATGCACCAGCGACGAAGGCGGGGAGGCCGTAGAATTTAGCGAGTTTGGACACACCGGCGCTGATCAAACCGAGTTCCGGAGATCCGACAGGTGCTGTTCCTTTCTTCAAGTCGAAGGTGGTGGTGGAGCTGCCGTAGAAAACAGGTGCTCCCGGGTTGGCGATTTGTGCCAAGACGATACCGGCGAGAACTTCGGCGTTGTGGGTCACAAGGGTTCCGGCAAGGTAAACCGGAGCGGAACCGCCGGACATGGCCATACTGAGAACGTTGACCGGCATGTTGTAGCGGGCGCCCTTCATGATGACTTGACAGGCGTTGCTGCTGAGTTCGAGCGGGCTGGTCGGGCAGACCAACATGGACATGATCGGCTTCTTGCGGGCTTCTTCTTCGTTGCCGCCGTAGTAAGCTTTAATGATTTCCCAGTATTTTTCGACGTTTTCGCCGACCGGGTCAATGTCGTGGTAGTGTTTCTCGGTGGAGGTGAGCGGGGTGAAGACTTCGTGAACGTCTTGCGCACCCTTTCCGGCCCAGTCTCTGGCGGACACCGGCAAGGAGAAGTAGTCAATGTTTTCGGCCCAGTCGCAAAGCTTGGCAATGTTGGCAATGTCTTGCTCGACGGAGTCAACGGTTTCGTATTTTCCCGGGGAGACGTAGTTGCACATTTTGACACCGGTACCGAAACAGGTCCAGTGAACTTTGCCGCCGCATTCTTGGACGGTGTTGTATTTTTTGTTTCTGGCCCAAAGGGTGAACCGGGACGGAGCGGTTTGGAGTGCTCTTCTGACAACGAATTCCGGAATCTTGACGACTTTGGTGGCTTCGTCAACGATACAGCCGGCTTCTTTGAAAGCAGCTCTGGCGTTCACATCGGAAACCTGGATACCCGGGTCGCTCAAAACGTCCATGGTCGCTTCATGAATGGCTTTTAATTCATCCGGTGTGAAGAGTTCAAACTCGACACCGTTGAGTGCTTTGGTTGCAGCAAATGCATTGCATTTTGACATCGTTTAAAACCTCTTTATTTAAATAAAAATAAATAACTTTTTTTATGGAATTGAAATCTCGTTTTTATTGCGGCTCCCGATTTTGGACCGATTCGAACGTGAAACGCCGAATGAATACCGGATCAAGAACCTTTTTTTAAATTTTCGTTTTTGGAGCGCTGAAAGATTAAACAAAAGAATCAACTTCAGGATACAAAAGAATCGCAAAAGAATCAACTTAAGAATAAACCGGCGCAGAAGTCAAATTTGGGCCGCCCCAAACGAATTTGAGGCGGTCGTCCAAACATGATTTTTAGTTTGTATTCGATTTTAGATCGAATTACTTCTTGAGTTGGTTTCTGAAGAAGTCGCAGCTGTTGATCTTGATGTCAAGAGCTTTTTCGATGTTCATCTTGGCAGCGGTTCCCTTCGGGGTGCCCGGCATAGAGGTGATAACACCGATTCCGAGTTCTTCACGAACGTCTCTCATGGCGTATTCGTCGGAAAGGTCGTACGGGTCGACACCGACTTTCTTGGCAACGTATTCCTTGGCTTCCTTGATCTTCATCTTCTTGGAGAATTCCATGCGGGCAACCAAGTCGCCGCCGGCGCGCATACCGGTCATACCGGAGGCCATGATGTGGGCGATCGGCATACCGAGCGGGTCACCGACACCGATCTATATACCGTCAACGCCGGCCATTTCGACCATTGCTTTGCTGGCGCGGGTGACCGCGTCAATCGGCGGGGTTTCGAGCATCGGGATACCGCCGACACCCATTCCCATGTCGACGTGGACCGGGATTTTGGAAGCTTTGGCGGCTGCTTTGATGAAGGTGATCGAGCGGGCAAGGTTCCACGGGAAGGTTCTGCTGGTGTTGGTGTTCACGACAGGTCCAAAGACGCTGGCGCCTGCTTTCTCAACGACCGGAGCCTGTTGCTGGGGCCAGAGGCCGGCAAGGGCGTGTCCTTCGAATTCGAGCATGCCGTGCATACCGATGATGCTTTCTCCGGCCATACCGACTTCGATGTACATGTCCGGGAATTGTTGGCGGAGTGCTTTCACAGCGGTTAATGTACCGAATGCGTCACCGTCGCCGGCTGCTGCAGTTGTGTCCAAGTTGACACCGTCTGCGCCGCTGGCCCAGAGTTTTTGCATGATCCAGACAATGTCGCGGGAAAGGTGTTCCGCGGAGTGTTCAATGGAGGCAAAGGCTTCTTCGAGTTTGAAGGCTTTCATCAAGTCTCCCGGGTTTTCGAACGGTCCGTCCGGGGTGTAGTAGAGACCCATATTCGGCATCGCACCGTAGAAGAGCGGGATGGTGGTCAAGTTTTGACACATTTCCATGGTTTGACATTCTTGGGAAACGATCGGCTTAACCGGCTTGTAGCTGTAGTCGATGTGGCCGAGTTCCATGGTGTCGGCACCAAAGGCGCGTTCGTGGGTCAAGATACCGACCAGTCTGCTGGACGGAATACCGACGCCGCTGTTGCCCTGGTCGCCGTCGAGACGGATGGTGCTGATGTCGTGTGTGACCGGAACTTCCATACCGTATTCAACACTGACAGCCTTTCCGGGCATCGTGATAATTTCGATTAATTTTTCAACTTCGTTGGCGGACAGGTCCGGAACTTCTCCGTAGTCAACCGCATTTCCGGCACCGGCAAGGACGTCTTCTTTGATTTTGTCTTTGGTCATGAAGACTCTGCTGCCGTCACCCATTCTTAATGCATATTCTGTTGCCATTTAAATCACCTTAGAGTAAGAGTCTTTTTGCTTCGGAAACGGCTTCGCTGGCGTTTTCGGCATAGCAGTCTGCGCCGATCTTTTTGGCCCATGCGGTTGTTGCCGGTGCGCCACCGACCATGACTTTAACTTTGTCTCTCATGCCGTTGGCTTTGAGGAGTTCGATAACGTCTTTTTGGCCGTTTAAGGTGGTTGTCATCAGAGCGGACAAGCCGACCATGTCAGCGTTGTATTCTTTGATTGCGTCAATGAATTTTTGGAGCGGAACGTCGCGGCCGAGGTCGTGGACTTCAAAGCCGGAGGATTGGAGCATGGTGGACACGATGGATTTACCGATGTCGTGAACGTCTCCTTCGACGGTTCCGTTGATAATGACTTTCTTCACAGCGACTGCGCCGCCGGCGCCGCCGATGTTGAGGGAGTCAACAGCTGCTTGCATAGCCGTTGCGGCCATCATGACGTGCGGAAGGAATAATTTTCCACGTTCGAATTGGTCGCCGACTGCGGTCATACCTGCGGAAAGACCTTCGATGATTTCTTCGCCCGGCATGCCGGCTGCTTTCGCTTTGTCAACTGCGGCCATAATGGTGTCTTTTTTACAGGAAACCATGGCGTCAGACAAGTCTTTTAAAATTTGTTGTTTGTCCATTTATTTACCTCCGTAAATATTCTAGTTTTTGGATGAATGATCCCACTTTTGATCCTCGGATAAACTCAATAATATCAATGATTTATCGCGCAATTGTCAGGATTATTCATTTGAACGAAATGGAGCGGTTTTTTAGACACGAAAAACAACTTCGCATCCCCCCTTGTACAATAAAAAACCCCCTGGAAAATACTTGTACGGGCAGTCATAAGGTATGAAAAATATATAGCATAACCGTTTTTTACTTTCGTCTTTGATAAAAATAAATCACAAACTGATAACTTTCTGAATAGGTTGCAAGATTGTAATTGACATAATGTTTTAGAGCCGGACAAGATATTCAACGCAAGATGTAAATCAGCGGACACAGAAAAGGCCTAAAACCAAATGAAATGATATTTTTTAAAAAATCATAAAATGAAACGTCAAAAATAATTGAAAAAAATTAAAATTAAAACAAATTGACTTGATTTTTCCGGAAATTTCACGGAATAATCGGAGAATTAAACAAATAATATTCAAAGGATTCCGAAAGATTTAAGAAATATATAATAAATGATCGGGATAATTTATCATTTTTTAAGTCAAATTATAAAAAGAAAGGAAAGAAAAGAAGATAAAAAAATGACAAATACCGATGTCAAAAATTTAAAGATTCATTTTTTTCAAAAAATCAATGTAGCCGAGTTTGAAAAATTGATAGTTTTCTTCAATGTCGTCCGGCGAATAAGCCTTCAGCGCCAGAAGCGTTTCGCGAGCGAATTCCAAATATCCGGTCCCGTTTGCCGTGACCAGATGGCCGTCGCGCACCGCCGGTTCATTTAAATAATGATCGCCGCCTGTGTAATTTTCCTGCGCGGCGGCAGTCAAATCGCCAAGCATGTTGGAGGTATGCTTTTTATCATTCAGCAGCCCGTTCATGCCGAGAAAAACAGTTGCGTCGCAAATGGCGCCCACCACTTTTCCATCTTCATAGGCTTTGACAACGGAAGGTGCGACTTTTTTCGCGTCCGGCGTCCGCCAGGAATTGCCGCCGACCAGAATGAGTCCGGCGTAATCCGACGGCATTTCATCAATTCCATAATCGGGGAGCGTTGTAAAATTACCGATGGATTTGACGGGATCACGGTTCAGAGAGACGGTTTTGACGTCATAAGGCGACGTTTTGCCTTTGAACCCGCCTTGCAGCGCCGTTGCCAAAAATGAATATTCCCAATCCGCGTATTGGTCCAAAATCACAAAAAGAACTTTTTCCTTCATTTCTTAAAACCTCGTGTTATGCATTATTTCTTTTTCATTTGAATTTGTTGCTGCTCAAGAAATGTGTTGTGTCAAACAGAAATTATTTGATTCAAATTGTTGATTCAAATTTATGTTCAAATTATTAATTCAATTTATTTGGTTCAATATATATACAAATAAACTCTTACTGGTTTTTGTGAAACCCATCGAATCCATGAAGATCAAAGTCGCCTTATTCGTTATCGGTATGGCTGTTTTGCAATTTTTAGCGTATTATTTTTCGGAATTACGCCCCATTTACGCACTGGTCGGCGGTTTAGTCAGTACTTTTTTTGTCAGTACGATCGTGTCGACGCTCATCGGCACTTATGTGGAGAGGGCAACCGGTAATATTTATAAAAATAAATATTACGTTATCAACTTCTTCCGCTGGCATATTTCCATTTCCGCGTTCATGGTGCTGACATTTATGGCAACGGTGGTTTCCGTCACGGTGATTTATTATTTCTCAGATGTTGATTCTTATCTCTTGGACGTCTATAACTACCTGAATCAATCGGATTTGCTTTGACCGGTGCCGGACGCGCGCGTAATACAGCGGGTTTAAAGATAGAAAAGTAAAACAAAAGGCTGTTTTTTAAAAAAGGAAAAAAGAGAATGAAATGAATTTCATTCTTTTTAATTTAATTAGTCGGATTCGATTCTCGGCGCCAACAAGAATGTTACGTGGCAGACGGCCGGCGCAATATCGAATTGGATCAAAATCGGGAAGTCGCAGCCGATGGAAAGCGCCACTTCATTGGCTTTTCCGGCGGGTTTGATGATGTCAAGCAAGTAGTCCAGCGAGAACAAGGAGTTTGCTTCGCCCGATTTGAGATCGATCAATTGGTTGGAGTCCATTTCCAGGCGCACTTGGTCGGTATCGCCCTTGGCTTCCATGAAAAAGATATTTCCGGAAACGCCGAGCGTCATGTGGTCGCTGATTTTTTCGGCGGCTTTGACGGCGCGTTTGAGGTCCTGGCCGTTTAAAACGACGCGGGCCGGAAGATCCAATTGCGGAACGCGCGGCTCGGAGCGGATGGTGGACGGGTCAAGCAAAGAAAGCGTGTACGAAAGACCGCCAAAGTTGAGGTGAAGTTTCTGAGCGGCGGTTTCAAGCTCCATGTCGACGAGCGTCTTCTTTTCGACGATGCCCAAAATGTCGTTGAGTTTCACCAAGTCGAGACCGATTTCGGTTTCGTCGGCGCTGAAGCTTTCAAAAGCGGACGCCTTTAAATCAAAAATAACCATGGCGACGTTGGCCGCGTCAACGGCTTTCACGGAAAGGCCGGCCGGTGAAATTTTTAAGCGGACCTCGTCAACGATGACGGAGAGCGCGGCAATCGAATCCCGAAGGAGATCAATATCGATAGAAGCTTTGAACATATGAATCACTCTTTTTCAAAATTAAAGATAATCATGAAAGGACAATTTAAAATAAAATGATTTTCGTGAAAATTTCTCATGATATAAAAGAGTTCAGATATATAATATTTGATATTCTGAATAAATGGAAAAGTTTAAATGGGGAATTAAAAACCGATGTTTTAAAAATAAAAGGATGAAGAGAAGAAAATCAGAAAAACGGAGATGGTTTTTACCGACGTCTCAAAAATGTGCCGCCATAACGCGCGCGTTGCCGGCGGAAAAAATAAAAGCCGGCATTATTGCCAGCGTTTCAACATCGGGAAAAATTGCTGCATCATTTTGCGGGCGTCTTCTTCCGACATGCCGGCGTTGGCTTCCATATGCGGGGCGCACATGTCAATCATTTCTTGCATGGAAACGTCGGCGGTAAACTGTCCGTTTTCATAACAGTATTGGCAGTAATCTTTGCTTTTGCCGCCGTTTTTTTCAGTGCCGTACAGTTCGTCCGTTTCGCCCATCGGCATGCCGCAGCTTTGACAATATTTTTCTTCCATGAAATAAACCTCCGTTTTTGAATAATTTAATTAAATCATGGAATGATGGACGTCATTCTATTTATTATTTTTTTAGTCGTATTCCCGCCAGGTGTAGGCGCATTTGGTGCATTTGAAGAAGCGGGTTTCGGATTCGTCGGCGGACCGGAGCTGGCGCAGCCACCAGTAGGCGGTTCTGTTTTTGCATTCCGGGCACATGACGTCCGTTGTCGGCAAACCTTCCTCGATGTCGCCTTCCAAAACAACGACTTCGCGTTCCTTGATTTCGGATTTGAACGAGGTGCTGGAACCCTGTTCCATTTCGGACGTGCAGCCGCACTTTTTACACTTGTACTCGCCGTTGGCGGGGAACATCATACTCTTACATTTCGGACAAAATTGCATAATAGATCACTCTGATCAAAATTGGAAAAATAATAACATACAAATTGAGATGAAAATCAGTTCGGATAAAATGAATGAATGCTAAGAATGTCATTTCAGCATTTAACCGTTTCTATTAAAATGAAAATAAATGAAGAATTCACACAGGAGATGCCAAACAATGAATTTATTAATGAATAGGGTTTTTTCCATCCCGTTGATTTCAATCCCATCAGATTTTAAAAATCAAGCCAAATATTAAAAATCAATATCAGGTGAAAAGAAAATGACGAAAACTGTGGCCGTTATCCGTGGAGACGGCGTTGGTCCCGAACTTGTGGACGCGATGATGAAAGTCTTGAAAGCGGCCGGTACGAAAGCTGAATTTAAAATGTGCGACGCCGGCGAAACCTGGTGGAAAGCCAACGGCGGCAACTCGCTCGTCCCGCCCGAAACCTGGGACATTTTAAAATCAACGGACGCCTGTTTCAAAGGCCCGACCACAACGCCCGGCGGTATCGGCTCTCCGAGAAGCGTCGCCGTGTCCATCCGCAAAGCGTTTGACCTTTACGCCAACGTCCGCCCGATCAAATCCGTCGACGGCGCCATCGGTCCGCTCGGAAAAGTTGAGCACGTCTGCGTCCGGGAAGGAACGGAAGGCCTTTACATCGGCGAGGAAGTCGAACTGTCCGACGACATGGTCATCGCCATCCGGAAAATCACCAAGAGCGCGTCCCGCAAAATTGCGGTTTACGCCTTTGAAGAAGCCCGCCGCCGCGGTTACAAAGCGGTCGTGCCGATTCACAAGAGCAACATCCTGAAAAAGACATGCGGCACATTCCTCGCGGTCGTCGAAGACGTCGCCAAGGATTATCCCGACATCGAAGTTTGGGAATACCACATCGACAACGTCGCGATGCAGCTCATTAAAAACCCGCAATCCTTCGACAAAACCGTTCTCTTGTCCACGAACTTGTTCATGGACGTTATCAGCGAAGAATGTTCGGCTTTGGTCGGCAGCATCGGCATGATTTATTCCGCCAACATCGGCGACAACTACGCCATGTTTGAGCCGGCGCACGGTTCCGCGCCGAAATACACCGGCATGGACAAAGTCAATCCCTACGCCACCATTTTGGCCGGCGCCTGGATGCTCGATTATTTGGGCGAAAAGGAACAATCCCAAAAGATCTTCGCGGCTGCCGAAAAAGCAATTGCGGAAGGTTATGTGACGTATGACTTGGGCGGCGACAAAAAGCTCAGCGAAGTCGCGGACAAAATTATTGAAATTATGAAAAAGAACTAACCGTTCTTTTTTATTTCATTTTTAATTTTTGTTTTTTGTTGCGGCGCCGGCGCGCGCGTTATGGCGCGAATTTTTCAAAGAATTCAGCAAAAACGGCTGATTAATTTTTAAAAAATAATTTTAATAAAAAGAAACCGTATAAATATATGATTAAATTTATATATAATTCGGAACTATTTTAATCCGTTTAAAGTATTTCAAACAAAGTCTCAAAAAGACGTTGTTTTAAAAAATTAAAAAGGAATGATAAAATGAAGAAACTTCTTAAGATTGCGATTTTAGTCTTAGCCGGCGTTGCCGCCTTTGCGATGTTGAAACACCACATGGACGGCGGATGCTGCTGCGGAATGTGCAAAAGCAAACCCGAAAAGGTCGGCAAAAAGAGCAAGAAAGCAAAAGCCGAGTAATCAATCATTGAAAAAAAGAAAGCAAGACGTTTGTCTTGCTTTTTTTATCGAATTTTTAACTTTGTGAAATAATTAACAGATTCCCATTTAGCACTTCTTATTTTTGGACGCTTCCCGGGCGAAAATGAATTCGCGCATCAGTTTGGCGGCGATGTTGGCCGACATACCGTTGTCGTATTCGGGCGCGATTTCCATGACGTCAAAACCAACGGTGTAGGGCGCGATTTGGCGCAGCGCTTCGCGGACTTCGCGGTCGGTCATGCCGAACGGCTCCGGTGTGCCGAGTCCCGGACAGAAAGACGGATCGAGCGCGTCCATGTCCAAGGACAAATAGATGTGGGTGCTGTCCAAATATTCAAGCGTTTCCTTGATCACGTTTTGGATGCCCATTTCAAAAACATCGTCGGCAGAGAAATATTTGATGCCGGCGTCGCGCGCGTATTCCCATTCTTCTTGGGGACCGCTGCGGATGCCGATGGAAACGTATTTTTGGGTGATGTCGTCGATGATGTGGCGGGACACGCAAGCGTGGTTGTTTTTAAGGCCCCGGAATTCGGCGCGGAGGTCAAAATGCGCGTCGAGAACAACGACTGCAAAATCATCTTTGTCGTCGCAGGCTTCATAACAGGCTTTGACGGGCGCGTACGTCATCGTGTGTTCGCCGCCGAGCATAATCGGGAATTTGCCGTCGTCCACAATTCTTTTCGCGTCTTCGTAAACCCATTCGAGTGTTTCGTCGGCATTGACGGACACTTCGGAATTTCCGGCATCGTGGACGAGAATATCGGTCATGTTGATGTTGTATTTCGGGCTGTAGGTTTCGAAGTTGAACGCCATTTTCCGGATGGTGTCCGGCGCCCAGCGGCTGCCGGTTCGGAAAGAGGACGTGTTGTCAAACGGCACGCCGAAAATAACGTATTCAGCGTCGTCGTATTCATAAATGGCGTCGTACATAGTGGGTGGGAGAATCATTTTAATTCCTCAAATAAAACAATAATGTGTATCGGAAACTTAGATATTTAAAAATTGCTACAAGGTTTTCGGGGTGGCGGCATGCGCGCGCGTTATGGCGATCATTTTTCTTTTGGATTTCAAAAAGCGGGGTGCCATTTTCTTTTTAAAGGACAGCCCGTTCGTCCGGAGAATTCGAACGCTTCGCGTTCGAATCCCGGACGTTGGGTTTGAATGAGAATTGGTTGGCAGCTGCAAATCGGATCAAGAAAAGACTGTATTGTTAGAAACAGTTGATGCAAAACGGATCAGGAAAAGACTGTATTGTTAGAAACAGTTGGTGCAAAGCGGATTAAAACCTGTATTGTTAGAAACGGTTGATACAAATCGGATCAGGAAAAGACTGTATTGCCGGAAACAGTTGATGCAACCGGTCCCGCTAATTCAGACGCGTTTCGCGTCTGAATTTGCGGAATCCCATAAAATGAACAGATGGAAATTGGAAACAGATACAGTAAATAGGAACAAGAATCAACTGTATTGTAGAAACAGTTGCTGACCCAACCCATAAAATCAAAAATCTAAAATTTAAAGCCACTCGTATCCGTAAAAAGATTCAATGTTGTAATTATTCATCAGCGTCAGCTCGGAATATCCGAAAAACTGACAGCCTTCGCAATTATGAATCTTATCCATTCGTTCACTTTTGCTTTTGTTCCAAACTTCTGTAATCCCATTCACTTTGATGTTGCCGTTTTCATCAAAAACAGATTCAGACAAAACATTTCCGAGCGGTTTGTTGTGAATGCGGCAATTGTACATGTTTTCCGTGTGATCAATCGCCATGATGCTCAAATTGACTTTGCAGTTGGAAATCGGCTTCTGATCCCGCACCATCTTCAAATAAGTTTTGGAATTAATAATCGGATAACCTTTTTTCTTGAGATCAATCAGCTGATTCATGACGTCAACGAATTGCTCTTTCTGGTCTTCTTGAATCAACAAGTCGTCCCAACATGTTTCATTCATGCGTTTGAAAAGATAAATCGGCTCGATCGCCATTTTAACGCCCAATTCTTTGGCCGTATGAAGCAAATCAACGACCTCGTCCAAGTTTTTGGAACTGATGACGCAGTTCATCAACAGAGGCTGGTTCAACTGACCGCTTTCAGCCGCATAACGGATGCCTTCCATGATTTTATCGTAATTGGTTCCCCGGATTTCCTTGGTTGCCGTCGGGCCGTCCATGGAAACCGAAATGTAATCGACGTCGCCGAGATCGTTCATGCGTTTCTTGAGCAAGGTTCCGTTTGTGATCATAAACGTCTTCATGCCGACCGATTTGGCGTATTTCATAATTTCCGGCAAGTCTTTTCGAAGAAGCGGTTCGGTTGACCAAGCGTTGTAAGACAAAATACCGAAATCACGCGCAAGGTCAATAACCTTAAAAATGTCTTCAAGCGGAACGTCGGAAGACGCGCTGCCGGAAGAATCGACACCGGAAGAATTGGATTCGGAAGAGTCGGATTCCAAAGAAATCACATCCGAAGAGAGTTTTTTCTTCCACTCATCGCAAAAAACACAGCGCAGATTGCATTCCGCGTTAACGGAGTGAGAAAGAATCGTTGGGCGCCGTTTAACTTTCATTTGCCAAGCATTTTTGGCCATAAATACAGGATCGAATTTGGACACAAAGAAAAAAGCGTTTGCAGGTTCAAATAGTTTTTTAAGAATTTCCGGTTTGCATCTGCAGGTGCTATTTTTAGATTTCAGTTTGTATCTACAGGTGCTATTTTTAGATTTCAGTTTGCATCAGCAGGTGACTGTTTTCAGTTTCGGTTTCAGGTGCTGTTTTTTAGATTCCGATTGCACCTACAGTTTCCAACAATACAGATGATTCCTTGCTCCATTTTGCATCTACAGTTACTGTTTCCAATTGCATCTAACAAAACTAAAGTCCCCGCAAAAAACAGACGCCAACGGCGTCTGTTTAAGCGGAAACGGCTTTCTTGAATCTTAGAAAATGACAATGCGTTTTTGTTTGAAATCTTCAAAACCGACCCCGTCGATTTTGAAATCCAAAAGAAAATGTGTCGCCATAACGCGCGCGCGTGACGCACGCCACAAAAAACAAAACAGAAAAGGGATTTGGAAAAAATCCAAAAAAAAAGTCCCGCAGGAAAAATCCTGCAGGACTTTGGTTTTCTCAAAAGATTCAGCCGAATTAGCCGAAGAGGGCGCCGAGACCGGCCATGCCTTCTTCTTCGGAGTGGTCTTCTTCTTCGACAACCGGGGCTGCTTCAGCGGCTGCTGCTGCGGCCGGAGCTGCTGCGGCCGGGGCTGCTGCTGCTGCGAAGGCTGCTTTGGAGATGGCTTCTTCGATGTCGATGCCTTCAAGAGCGGCGACGAGGGCTTTCACGCGGGCTGCGTCGACGTCGTTTCCGGCTGCTGTGAGGACAGCGGTGACGGTTTCTTCTGTGATTGTGTTTCCGGATTTGTAGATTAAAAGTGCTGAGTAAATGTATTCCATTTGAATTCACCTTGTATTTTTTGGTTATTTGGTTAATTAATTTTAGTTAATTTATAGTCGATAATTGTTTAAAGGTTTTTTAATTCGTCGTCAACCGCATTGGCGTCTTTGACAGCCACGGTTTTGGCGACGGAAACCATTTCAACGTTTGCTTTTCCGATGAGGATTTCGACAACCGTTTCTTCGAGAATAACCGCTTCAACACCCAAGTTGACAGCTTCCCGGTGAGCCTTCTGGAGGATGGCTTCGATTGTGTCTGCGGTCGGAATCGCAGCATTGACAGACAAGTTGTTGGCTTGTTGGGCAGCGGCCACAAGGTCGGCAAAGATTTTGTCTTCGTCAACAGCCAAAACGCTCGGCAAATAGATTGTTCCGTTTTCGAAAACGGCTCTCAAATTCAATCCGACTTCAAGCGGATAAATTTCGAGTTTGTTGAGCGCTGCGGCCAATTTCGGAGAAACTTTTTCTCCGGCTTTACAAACAACTTTGGATTCCTTGATGGCAATCTTTCCGGCTTCGACAGCCGTCGGGATGCCGGCGGATTGGAATTCGCCCAAAAGCGGGCCCGGCGGAAATCCGGTCGGACCTTTCGTCACGCTGATGTCTGCGGGCGCAATCGCGCCGGCTTTGATCGGGGACGGGGTTTTGGTCTTGGACAGATTCTTGTATAATTTGAACGGGTTGTCGTTCGTGAAGATTAAAGCAGACTGACCTTCGATGTATTGCGTCATCTCGGAAATTTCGTCGCCGCTTTCGTTCAAAGCTTTGGCGTTTAACGTGTTCCGGAGAACTTTCAAGACGGCAGTGCCTTTTAAATCACGTCTCATTGTCTGGATTTGACTGGCCATGATGCCTTCAAAACTGACGACGCCGAAAATCTTGTAGGATTTGATTAAATCTTTCACGTTGTCGACTTCATCCATCTTCCATTGCGGGATTTTTTCCGCGCCACGTGATTCTGTCATCAGATCACCTTCTTGGAAGTGCCCATCGTCGTTGTGACGTGAACAGAGCGGATGTTGTGTTTTCCTTTCACCAATGCGCGTTCAACACGGCCAAGGACGGTTTCGATGTTCTGCGCCAATTTTTCCGGCGGCATGTTTCTGCGGCCGACAGAGACGTGGAACGTCATTTTGTCTTTGGATCTGATGCGAACAGCGCTTTGCTTGGTTTGGATCATATCAGCGATACTTTTTCCCGGAAGAAGCGGAACCGGCATCTTACCGCGCGGACCGAGAACGGTACCGAGGGTTTTACCGATAACCTGCATGTATTGCGTTTCCGCAATGAAGAAGTCACATTCTTCCGCGATGGTTTTGGCGTAGGATTTGTCGTCTTTCATCGCTTCAATGGCGGCATCGTCGAAGACGTAGGCAGCTCCGGCTTGTTTAGCCTGAATGCCAACGTCACCTTTCGCGAAAACTCCGATTTTTAAGTCTTTTCCAAGACCATTCGGAAGAACAACCTCTTCATCGATTCTGTTTTTTGGTTGATTCAGATCGAGATTTTTGAGATTAATCGCAAGGTCGACGCTCTCCATGAAATTGCGTTGAGGCGACTCCTCTAATAATTCTTTTACGATTTCTTCAATTGATACGTCTGCCATTTTAAGGCCTCCCCGTAGTCTTCTAAATTTCACAACGTCCTTGCTGCAAACAGATGTTCACAACGATGACGTCACAATTTTTAAGCGCAGCCGATTTGGCTTTCTACGGTTAATTTTTGAATAAAAACAACAGCATCCAAGGATGCCGATTGTTTCTATAAATGGGATAAGGATTGGTGAAAAATGATAATATTTGAAAATTTGAAATATTGCATGAGCGCCGTTATTATATCATTCAAATGATTCCGACGTCAGATAATATATTCAAATTTATTATCAAATTACCAGGATTCTTTGCTGAGGACGTCGTCGTATTTTCCGGCGTCAATCGCTTTTTGGAATTCGCGGACGTCCATGCCTTCGACGGTCACGCCGACGGAGACACCGGTTCCGGTGACTTCTTTGATGGCGGCTTTTAAGTCGTAAGACAGGAGAACATCTCTCTTCATGCGGGCGATTTTAGCGGCCTGCTGAACCGTGATGTTTCCGACTTTTTCAGCGTTCGGTTTTCCGGATCCTTTTTGGACGCCAGCTTCTTGAAGAAGAAGAGACGCGGTCGGCGGAGTTCCGACTTCGATTTGAACGCTTTTGTCATCAGCAACAATGATTTTGACCGGAACTTGCATTCCGTTGTAATCTTTTGTTTTCTCGTTAATCTGTTCGATCACTTGTTTAATGTTGATTCCGAGAGGACCAAGGGACGGGCCGAGCGGCGGTCCGGGAGTGGCTTTTCCTCCGGGGACTAAGGCTTCAACAGTGCTTACCATTTCATCACCATTTTTATTATAATTAATAAGATTGATAGTTAAATAGAAATTCCGCACTTCCAAAAATGCGGGAGTTCGGGTTCTTAATAAATCGGATTATTTGATTTAAACTTTTCTCATGAAATATCAACAAAATGAATTTGTGAAACGATTCCGTCAAAAATTCATTCCGGTCAAAATTCACAAAAAAATTCAATCATAAATTGGATGGAAAACAGGATTTCATAAACCGGTCAACCCGGATTATGAATCTGAAATCTAAAACTGAATTAAACTGAATTAATTTGTTCTTACTCTTCTTCCTTTTTCAGCACGCGAACCGTGTCGCCGCGAATCGTAATCGGAATCGGAACGACGGCGTCGAACAACTCGACGGTGATTTCGTCATGCTGGCCGGTACCGATGCGTTTGACTTTGGCTTTTTCGCCTTTGAACGGACCGGACGTGATTTCGATGATCGATCCTTCCGTAATGCCGGTGGAAATCGGCTTGGGTTTAAGGAAGTGTTCAATTTCGCCGATGGTCGAGTGGCTTTTGAGCATAGATTTGGCGTGCGGGACAGCTTGAATCAAACTGTCAATCACATCGGAGCGCGGCGTTTCAACAAAAACGTAGCCTTTCAGCTCTTCGGGAGCCAAAATGGCGCGCACGTCCAAATGCTCTTTTTTGGCCACCAAGGCCATGGACTTCGCCACTGATTTTTCCTGATTGACGGTCGTCTTCACAATAAAGATTTTGACGTCGTCGCTGCCTTCAACTTCACTCATATGATCATCTGCGGGAAGACATCCATTAACACATAGAAAAGGAAGCCCACAATACCGATGGCTAAAATACCGGCAGCGGCCACCTTCGCGATGGTCAGGAACTCTTGTCTGGAGGGTTTCTTTGCCAATTTCAAAATTCTGAAATAAGAACGAAGGGTCGGAACGATGTTGTTGATCGATTCCTTAATTTTATCTGTTTTATTGCCTGTTTCCGACAATTTTTCACATCCGAATTATTAAATAACGTAATATGTGAAGGGGCATTACGCCCTAATCATATATAATTAAATCCTTTTTATTTGCCGAAAACCGCGCGGCTTCAAAGATTTCGAGCCTCACAGGTATCCGAGCAAAAACTCAAAAAAGATACGCACGCGTAAATACGTTTCTCCTAAATATACCTTACCATTTGTGAGACGTAAAAACAAAATGCAGTTCATCCGCAACGGCGGCGCCATGCGCGCGCGTTACGGCGAAGGCTTTTCAAAAATCGTCAAAAACGAAGGACTGTTTTTAAAAACAAAATAAAAAAAAAGAGAAGAAAAGAAAAAGAGAAAACTCTTTTTCGATTTTAATTTTTAAATTATTACTCGACAAAGTCGATGCCGTATTTCATAGCGATGGATGTGCCGCTGCCTTGTCCGTAAATTTGGGAGGACTTGACGCCGGTCACGATAATCATCGTGCGGATCTTGTTTTCGAGTTTCGGGTCGACGCGGGCACCCCAAATGAGGCGGGCGTTCGGGTCGATTCTGTTGTGGACTTCTTGGACCACAGTTTGCGCTTCTTCGATGGTCATGTCCGGACCGCCGGTCACGTTCACGAGCGCAGAGGTGGCGTCGGAAATGTCGACGTCGAGAAGCGGGCTTCTGAGAGCCTTTTGGATGGATTCGACCGCTTTGTTTTCGCCGGAGGATTCGCCCAGACCAATCATGGCGACGCCGCCGTTTTGCATAATGGTGCGGATATCGGCAAAGTCGACGTTCACAAGTCCGTCTTCGGTGATGGATTCCGTGATTCCTTTCACGGCGCGCATCAGCACTTCGTCGCAAACCTTAAAAGCGGCTTGGAGCGGTAATTTCGGGACCATTTCAATCAAACGGTCGTTCGGAATAACGATAACGGTGTCGGCGACATCGCGGAGGCGTTCAAGACCGGCTTCGGCGTTGGATCTGCGCACGCGGCCTTCGACCGCAAACGGCAAGGTGACGACCGCAATTGTTAATGCGCCCGCCGCGCGGGACGCTTCGGCCACGACCGGAGCGGATCCGGTACCGGTACCGCCGCCAAGACCGGTGGTGATGAAAACCATGTCGGCGCCGTCGACCGCCTTGCGGATGTCGTCCACGCTTTCAACAGCGGCGTCTTCGCCGACTTGCGGCAAACTGCCGGCCCCGAGACCGCGTGTTTTCTTTTTTCCGATGAGGATTTTTTTGTTGGTGCCGATTTTTAAAAGGTGCTGCGCGTCGGTGTTCACCGCGTAAAGTTCAGCGCCGGAGATGCCTTCTTCAAGCATTCTTTGAATGCTGTTGGAACCGCCGCCACCGCAGCCGATGACTTTAATGTTGGTTTTTAAGCCTTCCAAAAAGGCCCGGAGTTCTTCGTCAACATCTTCTCCGGCAAGATTGACGTTGTTATAAGATGATTGGTAGCGGGTGTCGCGTTCCTCTCTGGCGGTGCGTGCGAGTGCTTCTTCGACGATGGATTTCATGTGTGAACCTCTTATTTTTTCAAAATCGCGGGCTGATTTTCTACCGGTATTTCGGTACAAAGTGGACATCAGCCATTGAAAATTCAAATCATTGAATAACCGAGATAAGATATAATTTTTAAATCACATTGACTTAAAATTTATCACAATATTAGATTATTGGTATTAATACTTTTTATTTCATTTAAAATGATTTTCCAAGAATCATTCTGGGTATATATTCCCATGGTATAATATATGTTTTTTGATACATTGATGCCAACAGCCGCAAAACGGTTATTTTTGAGACAAAATGAAAAAGAGACATCAATTTTTTCAAAAGTCAGGGAAACGTGTCGCCATAACGCGCGCGGCGGCGCCCGCCAAAAAAGAAAAAAAAGAGAAACTAAAAAAAGAAAATAATAAAGAAAAGAGAATCACCGGCCAAACCGGTGACTCAAAATTCAAACGTTGCGTTTACGAGAACATGTTTTCCGGGACCGGAAGCATTTGTTCCTTCTTCTTGGAACTCATCACTTTTTCTTTGGCGTTGATGAAGTCGATTTTTTGAATCGAATCCTTTTCCTCGCGAACGGCAAACATACCGGCTTCCGTGACGATGGCCTTTAAGTCGGCGCCGCTGGTGCCTTCCGTCATTTTGGCCAGTTCCTTGAAATTGATGTCCGGCGACAAGTTCATTTTTGTCGAGTGAATCTTCAAGATTGTCTCACGGCCGGCTTCATCCGGCAGCGGCACAAACACCATCCGGTCAAAACGGCCGGGGCGGAGAATGGCCGGGTCCAAGATGTCCAGCCGGTTGGTGGCGGCAATGATTTTCACATTGGTGCGGCGGCTGAATCCGTCCATTTCGGCCAGAAGCTGCATGAGCGTCCGGTGAATTTCACGGTCGGCGCTGGTCGTGTCGTCCAGGCGGCGGGAGGCGATCGAGTCCACTTCATCAATGAAAATGATCGACGGGGCTTTCTTTTGAGCCATTTCAAACAGCTCGTGAACCATTTTGGCGCCGTCACCGATGTATTTTTGAACCAGTTCGGAGCCGACGACGCGGATGAACGTGGCATTCGTCTTGTTGGCGACGGCTTTGGCGATCATCGTCTTGCCGGTGCCCGGCGGCCCGTAAAGCAAAGCGCCTTTGGGCGGCTCAATACCGATGCGTTCGAAAATTTCCGGCTTGATGAGCGGCAGTTCCACCACTTCGCGAATCTCGCGCAGCTGGTCGCCCAAACCGCCGATTTGTTCGTAAGTGACGTCGGACGATTCGATCAGTTCCAAAGCGGAGACTTCCGGCTCTTCCAGAATCGGAAGAACTTTGGCAATCGAAAACGTTTGCTGGTTGAGGGCAACGTTGGCGCCCGGCGGCAGCTCTTTTTCCGTCATTTCAACCGGCGCGCTCACCACGAGCTGCGGTCCGGCGGAACTGCGGACGACGACGTTTTCGTTGTCGATCATTTTGACGACCGTCCCCAAGAGAAGCGGCGTTGTCTTCATGCGGTCGAGTTCGGCCCGGAGGCGGCGGGTTTCGCGTTCAAAGTGGATACGTTCATAATCAGCCGTCTTCTTTTCGGTTTCCAAATGTGTGATCCGCTCGCGCAGGAAGGTGTTGTCTTCGGTGTTTTTGATGAGCTCGTCGCGCACTTTGGACAAATCGCCGCGGGCTTCGCTCAAGCTGTCTTTAATCGCCAGAATCTCCTTTCTGGACCGCTCAAGCGTCCGCTTCAAGTCGTCCCGTTCCTCAGACAATCTTTTGAAATCGTCCTGAAACTCTTGGGAAACCGCGACGCTCTTTTCGATTTCATTAAGGAAAGCGCGGCGTTCGGCTTCAAAGTTTTCTTTTAAGATTTTGACTTCTTCCAGTCGTTGTGCCGAAATTGTTTTTGTTCTTTTCAGCAAAGTTTCCGCTTTCTTCAGCTCGTTTTGAAGGCGGGTAATTTCCTGACCGGAGATATCTTCCGATAACGGCTTTGCCTTACCGGATTCTGAATAAATGGGTTTGTCTCTGGAATTGACCATATTTGCCATTTTGTATCCCCCTTTGTCACTGTTTTTGTGTATGTGTTCTATTCTTTGAATTTAAATTAAAGTACACCCAATAAATTTGATAGATATATATGCCTTTCTCATTTAACTCTTCTTCGGCGTTAATAAAAGGACTTTTCAACGGCGTTTTTTTCACCGGTTCGATTCGGAAGTGAACCCATAAACAAAAATAAAACTATTAATATATAAAAACGTTCATAATAAAATATCTTCGCAAAAATAAAATCATTAAATTGAAATAGAAATGATTCTTTTCATCCCACACTTTCCATTCATTATATAATGTATAGATGCGAATTTAAGAGACAATAATTTTAAAAAAGAACAACAAAACCAAAAACAAGTGATAATTCTATGGAAGCAAAAGAATGTGAGATTTGCGGTAAAAAGATCAGAGGAGACACCACAACCATCAAAATCGAAGGCGCTGAATTCAACGCCTGCCAAGAGTGTACGAAACTCGGCCCTGTCGTGGTGAAAAAGCAAACGATTGCTCCCCAGGTCAGTTCGTCCGCGCCTGTGAAGCACGTCAAAAGTCCAACCGGCACCCGCCCCGCTAAAAATTACTTTGCGGACTTGGACAACGAGATTGTGGAAGATTACGACGTCGTGATCAAAAAAGCCCGTGAAGCCAAAGGCTTGACGCAGGAAGAGCTGGCGCTTCAAATCAAAGAAAAGGCGCCCTTGATTAAGAAAATCGAAAGAAAGGAAATTCATCCGGAAGAAGCCGTCATTCGAAAACTGGAAAGAGCGCTCGACATTCAGTTGATGGAATCCAAAGAAACCGGCGAAACGTTCCAAAGCCACAAAACCGGCGGCGCAACGCTTGGCGACATCGCTTTTGTGAAAAGAAAATAATTTGAAAAATTATTTTCTTCTTTTTTTTAACAACGTTGACTGTACAAATATTTTATAAAAAATAAAAATCAAGAATCGGAGATGTCACTATGTTTAACGAACCCGCGGATGAAAATATGAACAGCTTGGATGAGTTTGCAAAACAGCGTGTTTTGATGCAAGCCGATATCGCCGCTTCAGAAAAATCATATGGTGTCGGCGGTGTGTTGATTAACCTGAAAACCGGCGCGTTCATTAAAGAGATGCATAACACGGTGATTGCAAGGGATAATGACCACGAACAAAGCCGGCTGAAAGATCCGACCGCTCACGGCGAAAGACAGCTTGTCGATTGGTATTTTATGAACAAAACCGAATTGAACCTGCCCGAACCCAAAGATATTTTGTTGGTGACGTCGCTTGACCCTTGTTTAATGTGTACCGGTTCCACTTTATCCGCCGGTTTTAACGTCATCATCGTGGCGCTTGATGAAAACGCCGGAATTAACTGGGACAGCACATACCGGTTCAACCCTCTTGAAGGTCCTGTCTTGAATCAGATAAAGAACAATTTTATTTACCCGAAAGTTGCCGGCGATCCGGTCCGCCAAGGATATGGAAAAGTTCCGCTGTTCACAAACCCGGTTTTATCTCAACAAGTGGTTGAAGGCTGTAAAAACGCTTTTACCAGCGGCGCGAACGTTGCGCGAAGCATTGTGAAGGATATTGTCCCTTATGATAAGCTGCTGGATTTGTCAATGCCGACGGCTCCGGCACATATCATTCAAGCGTTAAAAGCCGAATGTCCGGATGCTTTGGCCTACAAAACCCGATCAAAAAGCAAAACGCCGGACGAAGGGCTGGCCCAATATTTGATTGCGGCGGCAAAAGAAGATATCAAAAACGGCGGTGATGGTGATGCTGTTGCATTTATCGATCCGTTCGGCAACCTGCTGATGTGTAAATCCGGAAAGAAGAGTATTTCCCCGATTCGATCGGCTTTTATGGAAACGGTGAGAGCCTATCAAAAAGTACGGTACGATTTGTCCAAAACATCAAACACCGATCTGAAATATTTGTGCGACCCCAGCTTCGGCACTTTTGTGTTTGTGAAGGGCTTTGACAAATCCGCGCCGAGCTTCACCGATTTTGGCGCTTACGGCTCGACCATGCTCAATGCGCCGATGCCGGAGAATCTCCAATACATCATTCCGCGCATTGATCATAACGAGCTGCTCAATTACATTGGCGGAATGCCGAAACGGTACGGCAATATCATCAAACCGGTTGTGGTTAAAGATCAGAACTTAGTCAACCGCATGAAGGCGGCGTTGACAAACACGCCTTGAAATATTAATACAAAGAACGCGTAAACCACAGCCATGTCTCGCATCATTCCCGAAAATGAACGGTCGGCCGAACCGCTCGACACTGAAAATATCATTCACCACCCGGATATGGTCCGCGCCAACGAGTGGGTCGTGACCGAATATCAAATTCCGGTCCGGAAAATTTGCATTTTCGTCCCGTGTTCTAAGAAAAAACCGTACCATGAAAGCCCGTCCCACCGCCAGTTCGACAAAGTGATTTTTTCCATGCTGGAACAAGACGACGTTCACATTGTGACGTTCGGCACGTGCGGCGTCGCCCCGCGGGAATTGGATATGGAATATCCGTTTATGGATTATTCGTTCATGATGGGAAAATGCAATGTGGCGAAAGTGAAACGGGATTTCTTAAAAACAGAAGTCAAACGTCTTTCCGAGTATTTGATCCGCACCAAAGACAATTACGAATACAGAATCGCTTACTGCATCGGCGATTTCCGGGAAGCGATGACAAAGGCAGCTGAAGAAACCGGCATCAATGTCGTGATTATTCCGTCGGCGGAAACGATTGAAAAAAACATCCAGCCGAATAAGAAATTTGTTTACAACAGCTTGTCCTGTCCGGATTATTTGGACGATTTCGGAAACGCCATTCGGCAAGCTATGGATGCGACCGGCATTTCACCGAAAGGGAACGCGGACGTGAAATGCGAAAGCGAAACGGATGATATTGAATGGTATGAGTTGTAAAACGCATTCCAATCAATTATAATTTTAAATTTTATCCTTTTTGAAATTATTTAAAAACAGATAAAAGCAATCGTTTTTTCTAAAAAGCATGGATTTTCTGTCGCTGCTTTTTAAGATCAAAATTCTCCTCTGCCTCTTCTTTTTGGCAGCTGCGTCCCGTCAAGACTTGAAAACGCGTACCGTTTCTGATTCAATTTGGATCAAACTGTTGTTTTGCAGCCTTCCAATCCTCATTATTGAAACATATTTTTTAGGAATTTCACACGTCATTTCAATCGTCGGAACCGTGTTTTTGATGTTTGCCATTTCCGCCGCCCTTTTTTATTTCAGAATATTCGGCGGCGCCGACACCAAAGCCCTGATTTGTCTGTCGATTTTGTTTCCGGAAGACCCGATTTCGTTTTTTGAATCTGCGGCCATGACAACGCTGATGAATTCCGTGATTTTCATATTCGTTCTGCCGATCTTCTTGCTTTTGAAAAATATAAAAAATTTCAAACAACAAAACACAAAACCCGCATTAAAAGAGCTGCCGCTTTTTTTGATCGGCTGCAAAACCGATATTTTGAAATTGACGGCAGAATCGGCCGGAAAACAAAAAATAAACGGTTATCCGCTTTTGATGGAACGGTACGATTTTTCAAATTCAAATACAATAACGTCTAAAAAAATCGTTTTGACTGGCATCGATTTTCGGAACGAAGATGAACAAAGATATGTCCGAAAACTCCGACAAATGATCCGGCGCGGAAAAATTAGCCGGATGGGATGGGTAACACCCGGAATTCCGTATCTGATTCCGTTGACGGCCGGTTTTTTAATATCAGTAGAAGTTGGAAATTTATTTTTGAAAATAGTTTTAATTTTATTCAAATACATTTATATTTGTTAAGAGCAATAAAATGCGGAAAAGAACAAATAAAATTATTTTCAAAAAATGATTGGAAGACGCCTATGAATTTTTTAGACAAACTCGGTCAAAATGAATCCAAAAAAACAAAAGTGATCCGCGAGGCCAACCGAAAAACGCTCGGATGGCGGGCAACGATTTTGGAATTGATTTTAGCTTTGGTTTTGGCGGCGATTGTCGCCGGAATTTTACTTTATCTCAATGTTGAAATTGAACCGACAAGCCTGATCAGTATTCTTTTGACATTTTTACAAGTGACGGCTGCGCTTCTCGCCATCATTATCGCCAGTTTGACGATTATCGTGTCGCTGTTTCCGGAACATGATGAAAAGAAATACCGGCAAAAGGAAAAATATTTCATCGAAACCGTGATGGCGCACTATAGAAATGCACTCGGATGCTTAGTCACAATTATTATTTTGATTTTTTCAATCATCGTCACGTCTTCCATTCATCAAGTCCGCGACATTACAGATATCATCCTCAGCGTTGCGGTTTTTCTGTTTTTATATTCCCTTCTTTTGGCGCTGCGCTCCATTAAAGCGACCATCGTTTACGGATTTATTCAAGAGGACCCGGTTTTAACGGACGAAATTAAAGAAAAGATTGCGCCGATTACGGAAAATTCCGATATCATTGATTTGAAAGAAGAAAAGAAACCGGAGAAGACAGAGGAAAGCGGTGTAAAAACAGAAGAGAAGGCCGGCGAAAAAAAAGAAACCGTCAAGAAAACCGAGAAGAAGGAAGATAAAACATTGCTTGAGACGGATATGGAAAAAACGATTGAAAAGAAGAAAGCCGAAAAGGCCGAGAAAAGCGATGCCGACGGCTCTGAAAAAACCACACGTCCTGCAGAAAAATCCGTCAAAAAAGAAGATAAAAAAGAGAACAATATCAACAATTAATTGAATCATTCATTTTTCTTTTTTCATTTTTTGAAGAATGAGCGCCTTCACCAGCCGAACTTCGCCGTCTGTGCAATCGCCGTCCGATTTTTCAATAATACTTGAAGCGGCCAGCCGTTTGATAAATTCGGTTTGGAATTCTTGAATGATTTCTTCAATCTGCGCCTGTTTTTGAACTGAGATCAAAGCGCTCAAATCGTTTATTTGACCGTCCGAAATCAATTCTTCCACATGCGCCGTCACCTTGGAAATCGGCAGACCACGGATTTCGGCAATTTCACCGGCGGAAAGTCCTTGGGAAAACAAATTCAGCGTTTTGCTGAGATCGTCATCCGAAAATGAATCGTCTGAAATCAGAGAGGCGCCGGCTGCGGCATCCGAACCCGAGCTTTCGGTTTCAATGACGCTTTGTTTGGATTTGGACGGCTTTGGCGCCGGCTCTTCACCCATATAATCCACAATTTCTTCAATAAACAACCGGCCGTACTTGTGAAGTTTGTATTCCGCAACGCCCGAGATTTTCAAGAAAGCCGCGTCGTCCGCCGGAAAATCGGTCGCCATTTGTTTGAGACTGGTGTCGGCAAAAATAATATACGGCGGCAGGTTTTTGTCGGCGGCGATTTTCTTTCGGAGAACTTTGAGGCGTTCAAACAAAGCCGGATCGAACGATCCTTTTTTAACGGAGCGGACCGCTTGTTTTTCCGGCGATGCTTTCTTGGATTTGGCCGGAGCTTTTTCCGGAATCGAAATGGTTCTTGTCTCCGTTTGAACCGAAACAGTCACCGGGTTTTTGTCGAGTTCGTCCGACAAAAGCGAACGCCGGCCGTTGTAGACCATCGCGCCGCCCGACGCGTCAAAGTCGCCGCCGATTTCTTCATCGGAATCGAAATCAACCACATCGTCTTCTTCAAATTCGATATCGTCGTCACCATCTTCTGCAGCCGACGCCGGAACCGCATATTCGGAATTCACATTTGTTTTAGAAATTTTAGAGACAAGCGGCTCCGTCAGTTCAACCGTAAGCGTTCCGGCTAAAACCTTTCGGCTTTTTTCATTCATTTTGACGATCGGATAACGTTCGCCGCTGACGCTGAGGCAGCCGGACTGCACCAATTCGTTGCCGATGCGTTTCCATTCATCTTTGGAAACCGTTTTGCCTGAGCCGTGCACTTCCAAGCGGTCATGCCGGCATTCGCGAACCTTTTTGGTTCGGGCGCCGTACAAAACGTCAATGACGTGCGACATGCCGAACTTTTGACCGGTTTCGGACACGCAGCGAATCAGCATCTGCGCCTGTTTCGTGCCGTCGAATTTTTCCCGCGGGTTGGCGCAGGAATCGCAGTTGTTGCACGGCGTCGTCAGATTTTCCCCAAAGTAGCGGAGCAGTTCGTTGCGGCGGCACTCCGTGCTTTCGCAATAACTCATGATTTGAGACAATTGCTGGAAAGCCAAATCGCGTTCCTTTTTGCTCGGCTTTTTCTCAATAAAGAAACGAATTTTATGCCAGTCGCCGCGATTGAAAAAGAGAATACATTCGCATTCCAAGCCGTCACGGCCGCCACGGCCGGTTTCTTGATAATAGCTTTCCAGATTTTTCGGGAGATCGTAATGAATCACGAATCGGACGTCGGGTTTATCGATGCCCATGCCGAAAGCGACCGTCGCGACAATAACGTCAACGTCGTCGCGGATGAATTTGTCTTGGTTTTTGGCGCGCTTGTCGTCGGAAAGTCCTGCGTGGTACGGCAGCGCTGAAAATCCGGCTTTGTTGAGCCGTTCCGCCAGCCGTTCCACGGATTCACGGCTTTGGCAGTAAATGATGCCGGACTTGCCACGGTTTTTTTTCAAATAAGAAATAATTTGTTCGTTGGGATCCTTCTTTTCAACGATCTGGTAGGACAAGTTGGGCCGGTTGAAACTGGAAATTTTAACAACCGGATTTTTAAGATGCAAAACAGAAACGATGTCTTTACGCACCCGTTCGGTGGCGGTTGCCGTGAGCGCGACCATGCCGACGTCCGGAAACAGCGACCGGAGTTCCGACAGTTTGCGGTATTCCGGGCGGAAGTCGTGTCCCCATTCGGAAACGCAGTGCGCTTCGTCGATGGCAAAAAGACTGATGTCGGCTTTTTTGAGCATGGAAAGCGTTCCCGACATCATCAGGCGTTCGGGCGCCATGTAAAGAATTTTGAGATCGCCTTTCATGAGCCGGTTTTTGACATCCGCAGACTCTGTTTCCGAAAGCGTGCTGTTCAAATACGCAGTCGGGATGCCGGCGGCCAGGAGTCCGTCCACTTGGTCTTTCATGAGGGAAATCAGCGGCGAAACGACGATGACCGTCCCTTTCATCATGAGCGCCGGAATTTGATAGCAAATCGATTTGCCGCCGCCGGTCGGCATGAGGACAAAAACATCTTTCCCGGCAATGATTGACCCGATCACTTCTTCCTGATTCGGGCGAAAAGTTGTGTATCCGAAGTATTTTTCAAGAACCGTATGCATTTCCGACCGTGTTTGGGATGGGATTTCAATGGCATCGACGGCTTGGGGGCGGGTTTCCGCATAAATTTCTGACATTCTTCTCAATCTTATGTTTCATCACTTAAAAGGGCTTTTGGTAAGCAGAGTGAAAGTAAAAAACGGCGCCGGATTTTGACGGACGGGCGATGGTGCGCAACGAAGACAGCATCCGCTTTTCGGAAAAAGTAAAAAGAAAAGAAAGGGTCGGCTTTTTAAAAGCCGAAAAATGAAAACAAAAGTGATTAATTAGTATTTCGGGGCGCGTCTGACCTTTCTGGTGACGTAGCCGGCCACTTTGTTGCGGATGACTTTGCTTTCGATGGTCGTGTATTTGGACACAAGGATCTTGTTTTCGTCGAAGTCGCCGGTGAAAGTGTCGCCGTAGGTGTTTAAGAGTTTGAATGTAATCGTTTTGATGTTAGACTGTCTTATGTTTCCCATAATATCTCCTTCTGTTGTTGTTAATGTTAAATCTTCTTGAAATGATGAGCGTGATAAAAATAAAGCTGTCACGAGAGTTCGCGACATAATGTGATCTTTAAATTTATACCTTTTGATTTCGTGGAGGTCCTCAAATGAATTTCCTTATTTAAATAAATTCCGTTTCAAACTTTGAGAGATTTTTCAGGAATACACAAAAACCCACAAATTTTGATGGAAAAAATCCGTTCTTTTTTTGTTTTTTGGCGGCGGTGCCGCGCGCGTTATAGCGACACATTTTTTGAACGTACGAGTCAGAGGGCAATTTTTTAAAAATAATGCGAATCAATCCACACCCTTTTTTTTAATAACAAGCAAACCAACCCGATTAAATCAGACGCGATTCGCGTCTGATTTAATCGGATTTCGCAGTAATGTTAGATGCAGCCGGTTGCTAAATAAGAAATACAAACTGAAAAATAGTAAACAGAAGGTGCAATCAGTACAGTCAGCAGCAACTGAAAATTAAAATTGGAAACAGCAGGTGCAAATTAAAAATTAGAAATCAATTCCCAACTGCAAACTGAAAGTAAAAAATGAATAAATAAGTAATCTGCATCATATTTTTACAGCAATCCGCCAAGTTCATCCACCCTCACGCCTTCGGCGTTCGGATGTCTGAACTTGCGGTTAGATTGGGAATGTATGCGCTGTATGTGCTGTATATTGCGTATATTGCGCGTGTTAATTTCACTTGAAATTCTTCAGCCCATTCAAATCCAACGTCGCAAAATAATCGTCAATGGTTTCCGCCCGTCTGATTTGCTTAACGCTGCCGTCCGGCCTCAACAGAAGTTCAGCCGATCTGAGTTTTCCGTTGTAGTTGAATCCCATGGCGTAGCCGTGGGCGCCGGTGTCGTGAATCACGAGAAGGTCGCCGCGCTCGACTTTCGGAAGCATCCGGTCAACGGCGAATTTATCGTTGTTTTCACACAAGGAACCGGTGACGTCGTACTTTGTTGTTGCCGGCTGATTTTCTTTCCCGAGAATCGTGATGTGGTGGTACGCGCCGTAAATGCCGGGGCGCATGAGATTTGCCATACAGGCGTCGGTGCCGACGTAATCCTTGTAAATGGATTTCAAGTGGCGGACACTTGTAATCAGGTAACCGTACGGACCCGTGATGACGCGACCGCATTCCAAATACACTTTGGGAGGCGTCAGTCCGTTCTTGACGATGGTTTCATCATAGGCTTTTTGAACGCCGCTTGCGATTTTGTCAAACGACACACGGTCTTGTTCCGGCCGGTACGGAATACCGATGCCGCCGCCGAGGTTTACGAATTCGAATTGGATGCCGACTTTTTTGGAGATTTCAACAATCACTTCAAACAAAATGCGGGCGGTTTCAACGAAATAATCCGGATTGAGCTCGTTGGACGCGACCATCGTGTGCAAACCAAACCGCTTCACGCCTTTTTTCTTGAGAATTTCGTAGCCTTCAAAAAGCTGTTCGCGCGTAAAACCGTATTTGGCTTCCTCGGGCTTTCCGATGAGAGCGTTTCCTTCCTTTAAGGGCCCCGGATTGTACCGGAAACACAAAACGTCGGGGAGACCGGCCGTTTTTTCCAAAACCTCGATGTGAGAAATGTCGTCCAAATTGATGATGGCGCCCATTTCCCTGGCTTTGACGAACTCGTCCGCCGGCGTATCGTTGGAACTGAACATGATGTTTTCGCCGGTGATGCCTGCTTTTTCGGCGAGCAGGAGTTCCGGCAGCGAACTGCAGTCGGCGCCGAATCCTTCTTCTTTGAGAATTTTTAAAATATACGGGTTCGGAAGCGCTTTCACGGCAAAGAATTCCTTAAAACCATTGACCTTGGAAAAAGCCCGCAGCATGTCTTTGGCGTTGGCGCGGATGGCTTTTTCATCATAAATGTGAAACGGCGTCGGGTATGTTTGGATAATTTCTTCGATTTTTTCTTTGGTGAAAGGAAGTTCTTTTGAAACCATTTTAAGGACTCCGATTGTTTTTATTGAATTATTTTTTTATTTTATTGAATTTTATTTTTGATTCAATTGTTTTTGGATAAATCCTAATTTTGAATTGAATAGCTTTGATTCTTATATATTTTTGTTTTTATTTTGATTCTATGTCGATTTGTTTTGTTTGTATTTGTTTTGAGTTATTGTTTTGCAGTGTTTTGGCGAGCGCCGCCGCGCGCGTTATCGCGACACGTTTCATTCAGATATTAGAGACGAAGGGCGGTCTTTGTTCGAGTTGCACATTTTATTTTTAATCAGAATGTCCAATATATTCATGCGCCGGAACCATCCTTACTGTCAATCCGTCTTTTTCAAATTGATCTTTTTGATTGAACGTCACCAACGTTCCTTCCGTCAAATCAAAAAAGGCCATGGCTTCCATCAGACCGTTCAGTTCCCGTTCAAAATTCAAATCGTCGATTTTGTAACAAACTTGAACGGCTTCCTTTGCTTTTCCTTTTTCAAAAACAATGAAGTCGCATTCTCCTTTTTCTTTGAAATAAAAAAGGTCGTCGACTTTGTTTTTGCGGCGCAGATCCAGGTAAATCAGATTTTCAAACCGGTGCCCGATGTTTTCCGTAAACGCGCCGGAAATTTCAGAGATCATGCCGGTATCAATCGAATACACTTTTTTCGGGTTTCGCGCTTGGGACTTAAGTGACCAGCCGAACTGCGGCAAAAATTCAAACAAATACGAATTTTTCAAATAGGAAAAATATTCCAAAATAGTTGTGCTTGATTTGATTCCAAAAAGACCCGTCAGCTTAGAAGCCGACACCGGATTTCCGATGTTCGACATCAAATAAACAGATAATTTTCGAAGTGCTTCAACATCACGGATTGAATATCGAACGGCAATGTCGCGCATTAAAATATCGTCCATCAGCGCCGGTAAAATTCCGCCGCGTGCGGCCGGATTTTTCTTGACGTATTCAGGCATTCCGCCATCTTTTAAGTATTCTTCCAGCGATTTTTCATTGATTTCCAAATTTTTGAGCCGGACATATTCGTGATAGGAAAACGGGAACAATTCCATAGACAAATGCCGGCCGGTCAGCCGCGTTCCGAGTTCTCGGCTGAGCAGGGAAGCGTTAGACCCGGTCACAAAAACGGTATAGCCTTCCGTCAGCAGCTGGCGGACAAAAATCTCCCATCCGTCAATAAATTGAATTTCATCAAAAAACAAAACGTTGATTTTTCGCCGAACGATTTCATCACGGAGACGTGACAAATCCGATGTTTCAAATTCGGCCAGCCGAATGTCTTCAAAATTCAAATAAAGAGCGTCTGTGTATTTTTTTTGGAGCAGCTGAAGCAAAAGCGTACTTTTTCCACATCGACGGATCCCGGTGATGATGGTCGCATAAGATTCCGATATCGGAACACGCTCCAAGTATTCACGATCAAGTCCCGCATCTTTGTTCAAAAAAATATCTTTTTGCATATCAATTGTTGCGGCAATCTGTTCCTGTCTCAGCATAATTTCATTTATTCATTTGAAATATTTAAATTCATCCATTACTAATGGATGAAATCTTTCATTTGTATTGGATGAAATCATCCATTACTAATGGAAGAAACGAATAAACAATATCAATAGATGTTTTTTACACATTATTAATTCCAAATATTGACATATTTGAGTCCGAAATAACAAATGATTTTTAAAAATAAAATTTTATTAAAAATGATTGAATATATTCGAAAGCAAAATTTTATTACATTTGAGTATATATCGGTCTATTTCAAAAATTTCAACTTATAAATTGAATTTGAATCAAAATCAAACCAAACAAAATCAAACGAAATCAAATCTGTTTCATGATTTTCCTTTGACTTAAAATCAAAGCTTGAGAATCATTAGAAATCAAATATATATGCTATGAATTATATAATTATACATTCCGTATAATATGAAATCTATGTAATTCATCCGCTTTGATTTTGGTTGAATCCTATTCAAATTCAAAAAAAGGACAAGGAAAAACATGAGTGAAAAATCATTAAACGTCATCGAGCTTCTCCTGACGGCTGAAATATACAACACGGAAAACAGTTTGTATGCCAACGACATTCCGTCCGAAATCCGGCGCTCTTTTTGGGACAGCAAAATCCGCGGCATCCAAAAACCGATCAAGGTCAACAAGGCGGCCGTGAAAAAAATTTATGACATCGACAACGTCGAAGAAGCCTTAAAGGTCAACGGCAAAAAATTCAGCTACGCCATTTTTGATGAAAATTCGGGAAACATTCGTTTGACCGACGGCGGTCTTGAAGCGGCCGCCCAATGGTTTGAAAAGCAAGACGGTGCAAGCGACAGAATCAATTTGAATCCGGTTCTCGCCTACTATTTCCAAAACGTTTTGAAGCGCGACAACATCAATTACGAAAACACCGCCGCCAAAAACCCGCCCAAAGAAGCTTCCCGCGAATGGATTCAATCCATCATCGAAGAGCTGGAGGATGACAAAGGAAACGGCAAGGAATGGCTGAAATTGGCCTACATTAAAGCGCCGGAAGAAGTTCGGGAAACGATGGAAGAACTCATTTTGACTGAACGCCAGAAAAACGAGCTTCAGAAGATCGAAATGGCCATCAAAAACAAGGACCACTTGAAACAAATCGGCCTTTACGACATCGGAAAAGTGTTGTTCGTGGGACCGCCCGGCACCGGTAAAACGTCGTTTGCTAGAGCCTTATCCAAAAAATTGGCTGTCCCGATCATTGAAGTTCACTTGTCCATGATCACCGACCAATATTTGGGCGAGACGTCCAAAAACATCGACCGTGTGTTCGCGCTTTCCAAGAGATTCAATCCGTGCATCCTGTTTATTGACGAATTCGACTTTATCGCCATGTCCAGAAGCTCCGCCGACGAGCATGCCGCGATCAAACAGGCCGTCAACACCCTTTTAAAGGCAATTGACAACGTCAGTTTGGTCGAAGACGGCGTCCTTTTGATCGCCGCCACGAACCACACGCGCCGCCTCGACGACGCCGTTTGGCGCCGTTTCGATGAAATCGTTGACTTTGAAAAGCCGACCATCGAAATGCGCAAGCAAATTTTGGATTCGATCCTCAAAAAAATCGAAGGCGACATCGACACGGAAGCGATTTCCCGCCGGACGGAAGAATATACGGGATCCGATCTGAGAATGGTTGTCCGGGAAGCCGTGTTGTCGGCTTTGCTTGAAAACCGTTACAATTTGATCCAAACAGATCTGGAAAACGCCATCAAATCCTTTGACAGAAGATCCGGATTGAAATCGGCGTCTTACATCGAAAGCGTTTAAACTTTGAAATATCTTCATCGGGAAAAGGAAACTTTTTCCGATTCATTTATTTACTTCTTTTGTTTTGTTGTTCATGGCTTTTGATGTTGACATCTTGTTATGATGTTATTGTCATTTAGCTTCATTTATTGTCATTTAGTTTCATTTATGTTATTATTTCTGAATTATTTGAATAATTTATTGACTTATTTGGACGAACATCATGAAAATCACGCTTCTCGGAACCGGCGACGCCCCCGGAACGCCCACGATCGGCTGTTCCTGCCCGTCCTGTACGGACGGCAAATTGTCCGGCAGCAAGAGCTCACGCACTCGATTTTCAATTTTGGTTCAAACCGAACAAGGAAACGTGTTAATTGACACCAGCCCCGACATGCGCGCTCAGCTGCTGCGGGAAAATGTTTCTCACGTCGACGGCGTGATTTGGACGCACGGCCACTACGACCACTACGGCGGTTTTGCCGAATTTTACCGTGTTCAGCGGGACGTTTCCGTTTACGGCGTGAAAGAAACGGTCGACTACATCACAAACATTTATTTTTTCATTTCGGCCGATAAACATTACGTCAACCTTCACGAGCCGTTTTCACTCATCGGTCTTGAGTTTTCCCTTTTTGAAGTCAAACACTTCCCGGAAAAGTTGCCGGTTGGCGTTGTCATTTCCGACGGCAAGCACAAAATTGTCATCAGCGGCGACTGTGAAATCGATATTCCCAAAGAAAGTATTGATTACATGCAAAACCCGGACTTGTTTATTGTCGACGCCATCGTTCCGGAACATATGGCCGTTAACAAACATATGAATTCGACGCAGGCATTTGAAATGGCTGAGCAGATTCATGCTAAAAAGACTGTTTTTACGCATTTGAGCCACTTTTATGGGGCTCATGATGTTGAGTGTGAGAAGTATCCGTTGGGGTATGATGGGATGAGTTTTGAATTTGACTGATTTAGATTCATATTGTCGAATGGACAAAAAGAAGAGAAAGACATGAGAATTTATAGGCAATTGATAATTTCTATGATATTTGTTGGTGCTATTTCACTGATAATTTCGGGATTTTTTTATTAGTACGAATATAATTTTTGGTCAAATATTTCTATTGGAATTTTTGCGAGCAGTTGTGTTCTTTTAATTAATGGATTTATTGGGTATTATATTGAAGAGAAAAGACAAATCGCATTATTAAATGACTATATAAAAAAATTATATTGGACTCATCGTGATTTCATTATTTTTCATTTTAGTCGGAATAATTTAGAAAGAGATAATCAAACACTCCGATTAAAAGTTGACCGTGGCATTATTGATCTTTCCATTAAGGATAATGTATTAAAAATAAATGATAATATTGATGAATTATCAAATATATTATTTAGTTTAAATCCAATTGTTGAAGACATCTATTTTTTTAATCCCTGTAAACAAAAAGATTTCAAAAAGATATACGATCTTATAGAGAATTTTTGGAAAAATACTGCTAATACAAAAGAAATTCTTCGAACAGTACTGGCATCACCTAATTCATCAATTGATCAATATAATAGAAAAATCCTTGAATTTTATTCAACCGCCCAACCAGAATCAATTGACGATTTAATGGACAGGTTTGATGAATTCAAAAAAGATTACTATACGAGGTTTTTTAATATTAGAGATGAATCATGATGAAATTATAAAAACAATTATATTTATCTTTGATAAAATATGGACCTTATCAAACCAACCATGGCAGGTAATTGATGAAAATCTACTACCTGCGTCATGAAATGAAAATTATTAAGTGTTAAATAGCTTGCACCAAATTATTTTCATTTTTATTACGTATGAGTTATCTTTTTAACAACTATGTAATGGTAAATTGCCCTATTCTTTTTATTTATTTTTCTGTAAATTGGATCCTTGTGCATTGACCCTGATCTTTCTATTTCATCCAAATTACAACCCCACCCCTCAGAAATCAGATTGACAATAAATCTTCCTATATCATTACCCTCCCGATCTCCCCAATAAAAATCAAATTCAGGCCAGGTTCCTTCAATATTCCTATTATTTAATATGATAGGGTAACTAAAATCTGCCAAAAAATCAATGTTACTAAACTCAATTAATTTATCACCTTTATTGTATAATTGCTCATAGGAAATGATAAAATATTCATTAGATTCATTTTTTCGGACAATGCTTATAATTTCATCTGAACTGACATATTTGCCGTTGTGCTTTGCGATTTTTAATTTACCAGTTGTTCCCTTTAAAGATCTTGCGCAAGAAGCAATTGACACTTGAATCTCTTCATCTAGTTCAAATTTTGATAATTTTTCAACTTGACTTTCAATCCATTTGTGGAGAATATTTCTTTGTACCGTTGGAAGAACACTATCCCTTGATGCTCTTTGACTCTCCCCTTTTAGTATTCCAATAATTCCATACAAATCTGATGTTCTAAATCCACCAACGGTAACGGCACCTGAAAAATCTTTGTGCTCTACTTCTAATTCTGAATCTACAATTCTTCCAATCAAAGATGCTCGCCCTACAACTTCACCACCTTCATTAATCAAAAATTCCATATTTTCAATAGCCATATCTATTTTTGATTTATGTTGACTGCTATACAATTTCTCATATAGTTCATTACCAATCAATCTAATGATCAAATCTTTAGGAGACATTGTCATCCAATCATCTTTTTGAACAACCGTTGTTTTAATTTCATTTTCAATTACAAAAATATTGCAATCAAACCCAATGCACTGGTTCTTTATGAAATCTGATATGTTCCTGTGCCTAAACTTTTGATTATTTCCATCCAATACTCCCCGATAGATTTCATTATCAATCCAGACTTTAATTCTGGTACCACCATTTTTTATTTGCTCATCTTTTTCAGCAATTCTCAAGAGGGGACGAGAATATGAACCATCTTCAAATTCTAAAACTAAAGAATCATCCCTTCCTTTGTCACATCGGTTTGTTGTCACTTTGACTTTTTTCCCCCACATAAATACTGAAAAAAAACCAATTCCATATTTGCCGGTTGATAAAAAATTCTTTGACTCTAATCCCGGAAACTCTCGACGCATTAAATCAGTACCCCAAAATGATTGGCCAAAATCCAAAAAAGGTCCTGTTAAAACGTCCTTTGACATTCCAATGCCGTTGTCTTCAATTTCTATAAATTTTCCATGACAATCTTCATCAATTCGGAGAATAATATCACCAAAATCTTCATCCTCGTTATCTATTTTTCTTCTTGCCCTGATGGCATCGGCTGCGTTTTGTAAAAGTTCCCTTAACGGAACCTGCATATCATTTCCATAAAGTTGAGAACCACCCAACATGTTCACTAATTTTCCAACATTGCTTACTTGAATTTTGGTATCTATGGGCTGCCATCCTTCAACCGTAATTAATCTTGATAGTCTTTTGACATCTTCAATTGACTCAACACCAATGATATCAAATGTTAAATCATAGTTTTCAGACAGTAAAGAATCAACTTCTTTTAACTCTTGATCTATCATTTTAAGGGTATCAAAACAAACCCACCACGATTTATTTTCATCTTTTTTAAATGGAGATTTTGATGTAAATTTCAATCTTTTGTTTTCAACTATTGGCTGATTTAATTTTGCTTGAAAGTTCCAATGCAAATCAGAATATTTGGATGGTTTTCGCAAAGTTCTCAAAAAAAGAGGAGCACGACGATCATCAATTTGAATGGCATCTGAAATTCTTAAAATACATGATAATTTTAGAGGATCGATTGTCCATTCTTTCGGAAAACCCCCAATAGCACCCTGTATTGATGGCAATTTTTCTTCTAATTCTTCAACTTTCCACCCGTGACTGGATGCAATGAGACCGATTATATACCCATAAGAATGACGAAGTAATTCATTTTCTATCAGATAAACGTCATGATTTTCATGGTCTTTCCAGGGAGTTTCAGGCAATTTAGAAGCTTTTGAAGCATGCAAAGATCTGAGAGTTTGAATTGTTGCTTCCTTTTCAATTTCGGGGTCTAGGTTTTCAAAATCTTTTTCAGTAATATGCCGACCCAATTTTCCTTTTAAGATTGAAGCAACTGTGTCTTTCCACATTGGGTTTTTTTTAATCTCTTTGATACCACCTTGATAAGCAACAAGAGCCATACCTAGATCATGAAATAAAAAAGCGCTACCTAAAACATAAGCCTCTGCAGGATTTAATTTAATATTTGATTTATTCAGAATCATATCTGCAGAAGTCCACAATGCATCAGAATGTGTGACATCATGAACTGTATATTCTTTAAAATAATCAGAGATTTCACCAGCCAATTGAGATGATTTATCTCTTAATCTGAAATATTCCGTTCTTAAGATTTCTCTTTCTTTCTCATATTCCTTTGATTGCTGCCCTAATGTACGCTTCCAAATATCAGTTTCTTCAAAATCAACCATATTAAACCAACCTTGCCTTTTAACCACTTATTTGATATTTGACTTTATGAATCTAATTTATATTTCTGAGCAGACTTGAAATAATCATTTGTGTTTAGCCTCATTTAAAATTCAATAAAAAATAAATCTCTCTCACTCCTCTTCCCCCCCAACCCGAACCATCCTCACGCTTCTTATTTGCCCTTCAACCTCATAAACCGCCTTTTGCGTCTCCAAAGAAACTTCCTGCGCCTTCAAAGAAGCCCGTCGAGAATCTTCCGCCATACTTTTCGTCTCTTCAATCGACTTTTTAATTTCCGCCACATCCCGCGTAACGATTTCAAGACCGCCACCTTTGATGCTTTTTAAAGAATCCAAATTGAAAAGCGCATACAAAATGCAAGCAAAAAGCATGAATGTTGCCATTGCAGTTGGATATTCCATAATTGCCAGAAAAACTGAAAAAAGCAAAATGAGTATAATAAAAACAATATTGAAAATGAGTTTCAGAATACTTTTCTGCGGCTTTTGATTGAGGCCGGGCTCCGAGTTTTCATTTGAATTTTGACTCAACGAGGATTCCTCCGAATTTTATGATAAGTTTACAAATCTTTCAAAGGATAAATAAAATTCCTTTGAAAAAATTCAGCTCATATCTCTTTCCGAAAAGAATTCAAAGTCTTTTTTTGAATAATATCCGGCATAAATTCAAAATAAAATACGCGAACGTTTTTAATAGATGTCAAGAAAACCATCCCGTAACATCAACCGAAAAATTCCTTCGCTTCGCGAGGAATTTTTCAAAGGCGGTGGGATTCTGAATGCATAGAATTCGCTTCGCGAATGCTCCCTTCGGTCGCAAGAAATAATTCGGCAAATTAAAAACTCCAAGCAAACCACCCCGTAAAATCAAACGCGACAGCGTTTGTATTTTACGGATACCACTCAACAGATACAGTTAAACAGTTAACTGTAGGTGCAAACCGGAACTGTAAACAGAAATCCGATAAATTACACATTTCCAACTGATCGTAATCCGCAAAATACAGACGCAAAGCGTCTGATTTTGCGGGTTGGTTTGCTCGCTGTCGAAAGAAAAGTTTGCGGGACGGTTTGCTTGGTTCTAAATTAAAAACGGAGATGATTTTTAAAACTCAAAAAGAAAAAGTGTCGCCGTAACGCGCGCGCCGCCCCCGCCTCAATCAAAACCATTGATCCAATGTCGTTTTCTTCTTAGCAGCCCGCGCAGCATTCAACTTCTGAACCGCATTCATAACCCTGTCTTCGGAAAAGTCGCGTTTGCGGCACAAAAATTCAACCATTTTATCAGCGTCCGGTTTTTCCCACTTGACCGTATATTCCGTCGTCACCGGCGGGTGTTGGAAAAACGCTTTGGCCGCGTGGTAACTCGGCGTCAAATCCGTTTTATCCTTGGCTCGAAGAATCTCTTCAACCGTTCCTTTTTCTTTAATCAACTTGAGGGCCGTTTTGGCGCCGACGCGTTCCAAACCTTTGTTAAAATCGGTGCCGACGCACAAAGCGATGTCGATAAACTGTTCGCGCGAAATCCCGAGCCGTTCCAGATTTTTGTTCAAATCAACTTTTTCGGGAACAACATCTACGTAAACACTTTTTCCGGGCAGTTTTCGTTTGCCGGAAACCGTCAAATTCCGGACGACCGACGTCGCCCCGAAAATGAAGGCGTCGTAATCTTGCGACGACACGAAGTCGACATCTTTGTTTTCAAGCATAAAAGCCGCTTGCGCTTCGCCTTCGGACGGACTTTCGACAATCGGAATGCCCATCATGGGCAGCAGCATTTTCGATTCGTCAATCACTTGCGGGTCGATTCTGGCGGACGCTTGCGCGTACTTGTAAATTTCAGCCGGGTCGCCTTTCTCAACGGCCAGCTTCCATTTTTCGTGCGCTTTGTCCCGAATTTCGCGGCGTTTCTCGATGGTTTCGGCTTTCAATTCCGGCGGCTCGCCGTCGAAAACAAAAACCGGTTTGATGCCGGCTTCCGCAAAACTCGTCGTCCGGTAGAGAAGTCCGGCCAAGTGCGACGTCGGGTTGCCGTTGGAATCCGTCAGCGCCTGCCCGTCGCGTCCGCGAACGGTGGTCACAAATTGATAAATCACGTTAAAAGCGTCAAAAGCAACAATTTTGCCATCCAAATCTTTCATGGAAATCGTGTCGCGTTCCAACAAATCGCCGATATCTGCACCCATTTTTTCACCACAGAGGAAAAGGAAAACGTCCTATAAAATGATTTGGAGGGCGGGAACGAAAACGAGGGGCGGCTGTTGCGGCTGGTGGCGGCGCGCGCGTTACAGCGATCATTTTTTATTTGATTTCAAAAACGGTGGACAATTTTAATAAATGTCAAGAAAAACACACGCTTACAGCAGACGCGTACCGCGTCTGCTCAAGCGGGTTCCATTTTAAAGAAGGTAAAAAAGAAAATAAAAACAGAATTGAAACAGAAGGGGCAGACACTCACAAGTAACCAGAACGAAAATAGAAGTTAAAAAAGATCAAAAGGGCGGACTCTCGTCCTTCTTTTTCATATATTTTCAAAAAACGTTTAGGAGGGTTGTGTTGTGATATCAATGACGGGTCCTTCAGCCGCGTCGAATTTAGAAACAGTCAGGAGATTTCCTTTGCGCTCAACCAATGTCGCTTCGGAAATTTTTATTTGCCGCGCACCATCTTTGCATTTGTGGACAATTAATAATTTTTGTCCTTTCTCAGGATGGTCGCCGAATTTATTAACCATGCTTGTGACGACTTGCTCGAACTCCGAATAAATTAAAATTTCGGTTCTGTTCGCTTGTTTTCTAATACTGCCAATCGGTTCGACCGTAAGGAGCATATGCAGATTCCATCCCTGTTAAATGAAGTTTAACGTGAAATTCAATCAAATTCGTATTCAGATTAAAGTTTCATTTAAAATATTCATTAAATTTATTTCCGACAAATTAATGTTCGACCGCCTGAAAAGGCACCAGACATCAACTTTTCGTTAGTAGTCGATAATCAATTCGCAAGTATATATTCATTTCGTTGATGAACGTAATAAAGTTTTATGATTGGTATAACAAAAATATGCCTCCATACTCTGAAATATTCGAAGGTTAGCAAGGATACAAACAAGAAATGAATTAAAATGTGTCGAAAAATCAGGGATTTGTCGATAAAGTGAAACAGAAAAATAAAAAAATAGAGAAATAAAAAAGTGAAGGAAATAATAAAAAATAAAAAAATTAAGGAAAATATGAAAAAGATTTAAGGAAAAACAGTCCGAACGCCGTACGGCGCAATCAGCTGATATCCTTTGGGCGAATCGTACAAATAAAGAAGACAGCGGTCACCCGGTTTGAAATCCCAGCAGTGCGGCGGATCAATATTGTACATAATCACGTTATCGACCTGGCCGTCCGACAGGAAAAGAGCAATTTCATCCGAACAATTACCTTTCATTTTTCTGTCGACCGTGAAATAAACGTAAGTATGAATTTCATACTTTTCGGATTCGACATATTGCTCGATGTGGGTGACATTTGTGTTATGGTCGACCCATTCTCTTGTTTGAACGTCGCCGAGTTCGGGCGCGCTGCCATCCGGCGTTGTCCAAAAGGAACGGACTTCCTTGGCCGTCCCGTAAACCACGACATCCGAATAACTTGTCGCCGACCGTGGCGTGTAAGCGACATAATCAAGGGTGTAAAGACCTGTCGACTTTGAATAAGCCCGGATGGTTGAATCTCTCGGAATGTTTTCCGGATTTGAAACGAAAGCTTTGGTCGGAATACCTGTATAGTCAACAGCGATCGGAGCGCCGGAATAATAAAGCAAATACCTTCCCACGAGCAAATATCCGGCTGAAAAAATCGAAATCAAAAGAACCAAAATGATAAGGACGGCAATGGTTTTTCTTTTCATGGTAAATTCCCCGTTTTTAATTTAAGAAACAATCGGCCGGACGCCGTACGGTCCGACCAGATCATATTCATCCGAATATTCCTTCAAACAAAGGAAATACTGTTCGCCCGGTTTGAAATCCCAAGAAGCGGGATAATCCGTATAAGAACTGAGGCCGTACATAACGAGGTTATCCATTTGTCCGCCCGGCAGCCAAAGATTGATTTCATCCGGACAGTCGCCTTTAACGCGTTCATCCACCGTGAAGTAAATAAAAGTTTGAATTTCGGCGCCGACTTCAACCTGTTGTACTGTATATGTTTCATTTGTCGAATAATTCGTTCTTTCATAGGTCTGAACTTCACCGATGAACGGAGCTGCGCCGTTTGACGTTGCCCAAGAACATTGAATCTCTTTGACCGTTCCGTAAATGACCACATCAGATTCCTTGATGGCGTCCACCGGGTCATAAGATATGTAATCTATTGTCGTGAATGTGTTAGACATCACATAAGCCCGAATAGTCCCCTCGGGAACTGTTTCGGCGGCACCGGGACCAAAATGCTTCGTTTTAATGCCCGTATTGTCAACACTGATTGGTTTATCAGTGACGTAATCAGGCGGCTGCCATTCACCGGATTCATCCAAGATTCGGTCCAAACAACCGGCTGCTAAAACCGACATCAAAAGAATGAGTCCGACAAATACAATTTTGAGTTTCACGGCAGATCACACTCCAACTTGAAAAAATAAAAAGTTAAAGAAAATAAATTTTAAGGCACAACCGTCCGAATTCCGGATGGAATGAACAATTCGTAGTCATCCGAATATTCTTCCAAATAGAGCAAACATTGGTCCCCCTGTTTGAAATCCCAATATTTGGGGAAATCGCTGCCATACATTACAATATTGCCGACTTGGCCGCCCGGCAAATAAAGATTGATTTCTTCAGGACAGTCACCCTTCACGCATTCATCAACCGTGAAATAAACATACGTGTAAATTTCATAGCGGCCGGAATCGTAATACTCTTCTCGGTGCGTTTCGTTTGTGAAATAATCTGTCCATTCACTGGTTTGAAGTTCACCTAGATCCGGTTGGGTTCCGTCGGGAGTCGTCCAAAATGAACGGACTTCTTTTACGGTTCCATAAACAATCAGATCAGAACGCTCTGTTACATAGACCGGTTCATAAAAAATATAGTCCGTGTTGACAGAGATTGAATTTTGTTTAAAGGCCCGCACCGTGAGATTATCTTTCGGAATCTGATCATAATCGGAAATAAAACGGACCGTTTTAATGCCGGTACAATCAACAGCAATCGGCGGACCGGAATAATAGTCTTCAAACGTACGGCCACTATTGATTTCACTGATATTGCAGACACTTTCACTTGTATTGCAAATATTCATACTTGTATAATCGGGCGAACTGTTCAAGCAGCCAGCAACCAAAACCGAAATCAAAAGAACGATTCCGAGAGAGAGGATTTTGAGTTTCATGATGAATCACTGTTTAATTTGAAAAAATAAAAGAAAATAAATTTTAAGGCACAACCGTTCGAATTCCATCAGGCATGATCAAATCATATTCATTCGGATGTTCTTCCAAATAAAGCAAACATTGGTCTCCCGGTTTAAAATCCCAAGATTTAGGGAAATCACCATAATCCATCACAATGTTGCCGATTTGACCGCCCGGCAAATAAAGAGTGATTTCTTTCGGACAGCCGCCTTTCACACATTCGTCGACTTTGAAATAAACATGTGTGTAAATTTCAGAATCAACAACGACATACCTTTCCATATAAGGACCGCTGCCGTTGTTGCGCTCACGTTCCTGAATGTCGTTCGGATTGATGGTTAATGTGCCGTCCGGCGTCGTCCAAAAAGAACGGACTTCCTGAACGGTTCCGTAAACAACAAGATCAGACCCGTTTGTCGCATTTTCAGGGTCGTAAGACACATAATCAATATTCGGATTAACGATCAGATAATTGAGAGCCACAACGGTGGAATTATTTCTCAGAATACGATCCCGGTCGGATTCAAATTTGATCGTTTTAATGCCGGTGCAGTCAACACTGATTGGCGTATCGGAATAATAATCCTCGTATGTGTGATTGCGGTTGATTTCACTGATATTGCAGGCGTTCGTATTTGTGCTGTCCGGCAAATTATCTAAACAACAAGCTGCTAAAACCGAGATTAACAAAATGATTTCGAGAGAGATAAGTTTGAATTTCATGAACACACCTTCACCTTGGATTGAAGTCACATAAAATAATCAAATAATCAAATTCCCGACCCTTTGAATAAACGAGATTCTGCTTTAAGAAATAACCGTCCTGATACCGTGCGGTGCAACCAAATCCCATTCGTTCGAATACGTTTTCAAATAAAGCAAACATTGATCTCCTTCTCGGAAATCCCAGCGGTTCGGATAATCGCCGCTCGACATTACCACGTTGTCCACTTGTCCGCCCGGGATGTAAAGATTGATTTCATTCGGACAACTGCCTTTGACACGTGTGTCGACCGTGAAAATAACGTAAGTATAAATTTGATTGCTGCCGGAATCATAAAATTGGCTCACGCGAACCGTTCCGCTTTCATCCGTTTCTTTAAACGTTCGGACGTCGTCCGGATTGATGGCGAGCGTTCCGTCCGGTGTTGTCCAAGCGGACGGCTGAATTTCCTTGACCGTTGCGTAAACAATCACATCAGACCAGCCGGCAACTAATTTTGGCTCAAAAGCCGGATAACTGTCATTGACCGGCGGTCCGTAACACTGAATAATATGGTTGCCTCTCGGAACATTATATGGTTTGCCGGAAACAAATTTGACGGTTTTGATGCCGGTTTCGTCTAATTTGACCGGTTTGTCCGAATCGTAAACATTGGAATTGCCGCCCAAACAGCCGGCTGCAAAAATTGAAATCAAAAGAATGAATCCGATAAATGCGATTTTGAGTTTCATAATCCGTTCCCACCAAATTTTATTTTAAATTGAATAAAAGAAAACAAGGAGTCATACATATTAAATATTTTTAATTTTTATAAAAAAATAAAAACAAAAAACGATAAAACCTATAAATCATCCGCACAAACAAATGACGTTTAAAAAACAGGAGGCAAAATATGATTGATTTTCAAAATGGTTTTATGAAACTCTCACCGGTTGACCCGAACAGCTTATCCGACAAAATAAATCCGATGCTCATCGACGGCGAACAAATTCTGTCGGCGTTTAAAGGCATTCGCGATTCCGTCGTTTTCACCAACAAAAGAATCATCGCCGTCAACGTCCAAGGTTTGACCGGCAAAAAAGTAGACTACACATCCTTACCGTTTTCCAAAGTGCAGGCCTTTTCCGTCGAAACGTCCGGCACGTTTGACCGCGACTGCGAATTGGATTTGTGGTTCAGCTCGGTCGGACACGTGCGGTTTGAAATCAAAGGAGACTTTGATATTGTTGGTTTTAACAAATTAATCGGCAGTTACGTGCTGTAAATTTGTTTTTTTATTTGGTGCTTCCGGCAATTATTTTATAATTTCGGATGTCACCTGCTGTTTTCTATTTTTTGGGTACAGTTTCTGTTTTTGAATTTACGGTTTGCACCTACCGTTTACTGTTTAGATTATATCTGCTGTTACTGTATCCAATCCATTTCATCGGATTCCGAGAAAATCAAACGCAAAGCGTTTGATTTTTCGGGATGGTTTGCTTGAAAAAGAAAAAGGGGAAACACCGTTTTCTGATATTTTGCAAAAATGTGTCGCCATAACGCGCGCGCACGCCGCTCGTCAAAACCCAAAAAAAGAAAACAAATGAATAGAAATTAATCGACTCAATTCATTTGTTATTCATTGACAAAAAAGGCGCCGCCGGGCATAAGATAATATGTTCCTTCTTTCGGAATTGAAGAAACCGTCAAATACAAAAGGTATTCTTGACCTTCTTTTTGCTTTTCAAAATCCCAAGGCGACAATGGTCCATCAAAGAAAATTACAAAATCGTCAACTTCGCCACCCAAAAAAGTCACGACAACTTCATCGCCCGGGTTTCCTTTGGCCGGATCGGTGACAGTAAAGACGATGTCCGTGTAAATGCAATAGTTATCATAATGGAAGGCTTGCTGCGGGTTTTCCGGCGTTTGTCCGTCGGGCGTCGACCAATAAGACGGATGAATCTCTTTGACAGTGCCGTAGAAAGCCAAATCCGATTCGTTGGGCAAATCTTCCGGAGAATAGGCCGGCATCGAATTGTTGACTTGGATAAAATGGTAGAAATCCATAAACTGTTTCTGGGATGGCGTTCCGTTTTCATCCAACGGATAATACATCGGAACCGGAACATTTTCAATGCCGCCTGTGTGGAATTCAGAAACATTTTTGTTGAGCGGATTAAAAGTGTCTTCGGAATTGCTGAGGCAGCCGGCTGCCAAAAATATAAGCAAAATCGAAACGGATAAAATGATTGTCTTTTTCATTTTCATATTTAAACCCAAAAAAAGAAGGACTTCTAAAGGTTTTATATTTATTCATTTTTAAAAAAATATAAAATGAATTATTCATTCACAATAAAAAGCCCGCCACACACAATCTCGTATCTTCCGCCTTCCCCGTCTTTGGAATAAACCAAAAACTTATCCCCGGGTTCAAAATTCCACGGATTCGCATAACTTCCCTGCATAGCAAATTTTCCGACCTGCCCGCCTTCAACGGAAATAATCACGTCTTCCGTGGCCGGACCCATCACCCAATCATCAACTTCAAAAACAATATCCGTGTAAATGTATGTGTCTTGTGTAAAGGAAGATGAAACGGATTTGTATTCCCAAGAACCGGATATCCCACCCGTTGTCCTTTTGCCGGGATATGTGAAATAAAGAAACAACGGTGTTTTACCACTATAAGTTGACCAAACCGACGGCTTGACCTCTTTGACGGTTCCATAAAAAATCAAATCGGATTCCTCAATTAAAGCTTCATCCGAAAAGCACGGACGTGAGTCATTTCCCCATTTTTCATACCAGATAATGCTCTTGTTTTCCTTCAGATCTTTCGGAATATAACCACTCAATTCGTATTTTGTGATATTTTTGTTCAGCGGATTGATGGAATCAGAGTTCAAATTGATGTATTCGACATCTGTTTGTTGATTTTCCGTCCCATTTTGTTGACCGATGCATCCGGAAAATAAAATTCCGACACATAAAATCAAGACGAGGAATAATTTTTGGATTTTCATAGAAATCGCCTAAAGAATTATTCTATTTCAATTTAATAAATTTGTGCATTAATTACTGATTTCTAATTTCCAGTTTGCACCTATACTGTTTTTAGGCTTTAGTTTGCATCTGCTGTTTTCCAACAATACAGTTGATTCCTAATCCGATTTGCACCTGCTATTTCTAACAATACAGTTGTATTCTGATCCGATTTGCATCTGCTGCTATCCAATCCATTTTATCGAATTCCGGTAAATCAGACGCGAAACGCGTCTGATTTACTCGGGGATTTTGCTTGACTCAAAAATAAAAACGCCCCTTTGGTCTTAAAAACGCAAAAAGAAAAATTGTCGCCATAACGCGCGCGCATGCCGCTCGCCAAAAAACCTAAAAAAAGAAAAATGCAAATGAAACAAAGAAAATATAAAAAATAAAGAAAAACAACCGGAGAATACCGGTTGCTTTCATTTATGGAGAAAAAAACCCTAAAGTTATTTGTCCAACTCGAATTTGGTACCGTAGTAAAGAATACCATCTTCACCGTCGCTGCCGAGTTTTCTGAACACGGAGTGAACGCGTTTTCCGATGGCGGCTTTCTCCGGCTCGTCCACGATTTGCGTGGTCAGGCACGGACCTTCGTCCAACTTGACGATGGCAAGCGTGTACGGAACCAAGTCGTTGAATTCATCGGACGTGGTGTGAGTAATCGTGAGCGTCACGATTTCGCCCTGTCCTTTGAATTTGTGCTGCTCGATGTCGCCGTCGCGCCGGCAGTTCGGGCAGAGGTTTCTTGTCGGGTAGAAGTATTGCGTTAAAAAATTCCGTCGCTTCGCTAGGAATTTTTCAAAAGCGGTGGGAGACTGATTCTGTTTGAGTTCGCTTCGCGAACGCTCCCTTCGGTCGCAAAAATAAAGTTACAGTTTCAGTTCATACCTGCTGTTTTCCAACAATACAGTTGATTCCTAATCCGATTTGCATCTGCCGTTTTCCAAAAATACAGATATTTCTTGGTCTGATTTGCATCTACTACTGCTATCCAATCCATCTCATCTAAATTCTGGTAAATCAGACGCGATGCGCGTCTGATTTACTCGGGTTTTTCGCTTGACTCAAAAATAAAAATAAACAGCCGGTTTAATCGACGCAAAAAGAAAATGTGCAGCCATAACGCGCGCGCCCGACGCTCGCCAAAAAACCCCAAAAAAAGAAAAATGCAAATGAAACAAAAAAAGTAAAAAGAAAAACAACCAACGGAAAACCCCGTTGATTGCTTTCATTTATGGAGAAAAAACCCTAAAGTTATTTGTCCAACTCGAATTTGGTACCGTAGTAAAGAATACCATCTTCACCGTCGCTGCCGAGTTTTCTGAACACGGAGTGAACGCGTTTTCCGATGGCGGCTTTCTCCGGCTCGTCCACGATTTGAGTGGTCAGGCACGGGCCTTCGTCCAACTTGACAATGGCGAGCGTGTACGGAACCAAATCGTTGAATTCGTCAGACGTGGTGTGGGTAATCGTGAGCGTCACGATTTCGCCCTGTCCTTTGAATTTGTGCTGCTCGATGTCGCCGTCGCGCCGGCAGTTCGGGCAGAGGTTTCTTGTCGGGTAGAAGTATTCGTTACATGTTTTGCAGTGGGATCCGACTAAGTTGTAACGGCTCGCCTGCTCTCTCCAGAATCTTGGTACTGTCATTTAAATCACCTCTCGTTAGAGAAAATGTGCACAACAGCCGTCGCACCGGAGCCGCCGACGTTGTGAGTCATTCCATACTTGGCGCCGTCCACTTGGCGTTTGCCGGCGTCGCCGCGCAATTGCGTCACGGCTTCAACGGCTTGCTTGACGCCTGTGGCGCCGACCGGGTGGCCGCAGGACTTGAGACCACCGGACGGGTTGACCGGGATTCTGCCGCCGAGTTTTGTTTCGCCGTTGAGGGACACGAGACCGCCCTTTCCTTTTTCGGCGAATCCGAGGTCTTCGATCGCACAAATTTCGGCGATGGTGAAACAGTCGTGAACTTCGACGAAGTTGATGTCTTTGGGGGTAAGGCCCGCCATTTCATAGGCGCGCTTTCCGGCAACAACCGACGCGTCAAGCGTTGTGATGTCGCGGCGGTCATGCAAAGCGATGGTGTCGCTTGCTTGTGCGCTGGCTTTCACATAAATCGGCTTGTCCGTGTATTTTAAAGCGTCTTCGGCCGGAACCACCACAACCGCGGCTGCGCCGTCGGAAACCGGGGAGCAGTCCAAAATGTGGAGCGGGTCCGAAACCATAATGGATTTTAAAACTTGGTCGATGGTGATTTTGCTCTTGAACTGAGCAATCGGGTTGTGCATACCATTCTCGTGGTTTTTCACGGCAACCGCGGCGAGTTGTTCGCTGGTTGTGCCGTATTTCGCCATGTGCAGTTTCGCAATCATGGCGTAAATGCCCGGGAACGTGGCGCCCTGGATACCTTCCCATTCACGGTCCGCCGCAGCCGACAAAGCGTCGGTGGCGCCGGAGGAAGAAATATCTGTCATTTTTTCCGCACCGGCCGCAATGGCAACATTGCTGTAACCGGACGCGACGGCTTGAATCGCTTGGCGAAGGGCCAAACCGCCGGAGGCGCAGGCCGCTTCCACACGGGTGGAGGGGACGTGAAGGCCGCGTGCGAGACCGGAATAGTCCGCAATGAGCGCGCCCAAGTGTTCTTGTTCGACGAAACGGCCGCCACTCATGTTTCCGACATACATGGCGTCGATTTCCTTGCCGGAAATGCCCGCGTCTTCAATCGCACCGATACCGGCTTCAACAACGATGTCACGCAAGGACCGTTCCCAAAGCTCTCCGAATTCTGTCGTTTTTGCACCGACAATTGCAACTTCTCTCATGTTATCCCTCCTCATCCGAATCTAATCTTACCTTTGTGGTGCGCGTATTTACCGTAGCTCAGGTAAATCGGGTCGGCCAAAAGCTGCTGGACGGACGGCGCCAAGTTTCTCTTGGCTTCGATTTTGTCGGTCACAAGAATGCTGAACGCGTCGGATCCGGCACCGGAACCGTAGGCGGTTGCAAAAATTCTGTCACCGGGCTGTGCAATGTCAAGCGTTGCGGCGATGCCCATCAAACAGGATCCGGAGTAGGTGTTTCCGAGTTTCGGAACCACAAGTCCCGGTTGAATTTGTTCTTTGGTGAAGCCGAGCATTTGAGCGGCGCGTTCCGGGAATTTGCCGTTGGGCTGGTGGAAAACCGCATATTTGTAATCGGACGGGGTGGTGCCCATCTTTTTCATGAGGCCCTTGGCCCCGCTGGTCACGTGTTTGAAGTAACCCGGGTCGCCCGTAAAGCGGCCGCCGTGGCCGGGGTACGGTTGTCCCTCACGCCGCCAGAAGTCGGGCGTGTCGGTTGTAAAAGAGTATGTGTCTTCGATGATGGCGATGAGTTCGGATTCTTGGCGTCCGATCACATAAGCGGCGCCGCCGGCGGCCGCCGTGTATTCCAAAGCGTCGTTGGGCGCACCCTGGGAAACGTCTGCGCCGATCGCAAGTCCCAAATCAATCATACCGGAGCCGACCAATCCCATACAGACTTGAACGGCTGCTGATCCGGCTTTACAGGCAAACTCAAAGTCCGCCGCTGTCATGTCGGGCGTCGCGCCGACCGCTTCGGCCACAATCGTACTGGTCGGTTTGACCGCGTACGGGTGGCTTTCGGAACCGGTGTAAACCGCGCCGATTCTTTGCGGATCAACGCCGCCGCGTTTCATTGCGTTTCTCGCCGCTTCGACCGCAATCGTCGCCGCGTCTTCATCAACATCAGGAACCGATTTTTCAAATACTTTTAAACCGGCTTTTAAAATTTCGGCGTCGCCGCCCCAAACACTCGCGATTTCTTCTGTTTTAATCCGGTATTTGGGAATATAGGCGCCATAGGAAACAATTCCGACTGTCATTTATTCACCTTTATTTTTTTTAATAATTTCATTAAAAAAGCTTAAAGTCAAAAAAATTAAAAAGAAAAGAGAAGCATTTCAAAAATGCCTCTCGGTCTTTTTGAGGTTCTTTAGAATACGTTTTTTTATTTTATTTGTTTTTGTTGTTTACTTGGGTTTTTGAGGGAATTTAAAGATTCTTACGGTTCTTTAAATTTTTTAGGTTTGGTATTTTGATCGTTTTTCCGTTTTTGTTCTTCAAATTTTTCGTTTTTTTATTTCTAACCATTTTTTCGAGCTGACCTCTGAAACTCCGAAATTGTGCTTCCAATTCAAGAGGCACGATTTCAGAGAACTTAACCTCAAAAATGAATATGAGGTATATAAATATAACGTAGGCGACTTCGTTCTTTGACGAAGTTTTTGAATCAAATGATTCTAAAAAATACGGTATCGACGAAGTTAAAAAAATATAAGAGGGATGAAGCGCCAAATTTCGAAAACAAAAGGGGACCGAAAGAACCATATATCAAAGATTTTCGAAATAAAATAAAATTTAAAAAATAAATAGCCTGATAATTATTTTTAGTGAATACGTATCTGATTCTATGATGAATATATCTGTCAAAGGAATTCATCGAAAAATAAAAAATAAAACTGCCGCCCCTATTGATTTATTTTATAAAACGTGTTGCTGTAACGCGCGCGGGCGGCGCGCACAAAAGCAAAAAAGAGCCGAAAAAACAAAGAAATAAAAAAATAGGAATCGAGGATTAGATTCCCTTGATGGAGTATTGCCCGTATTTTTTCAATTCGGCAATCGCTTCGGTAATGTCTTTGGTGGTGCACAAGAGCGGAATCCGGTCGACTTCCGCCATTTTAACCGCCATCGGATCCACTTCGTCTTTGCCGAGGCCGTGCAAAACAATGGCGCCCGGCTTGAGGTTCGTCACGCGGATGGCGACAAGCGGCGACTTTCCGGTCGACACTTTTGTAAAAATCATAGCGCGGTCGGTGCTCCAGCCGTAAAGGCGCTGGAATTCGTACGACGACATTTCCAAAATGGAGCGCTTGCTGTCGACAACGGAAAAACCGTAAAGCGGGCGTTCCATACCGCGGTAAAGAACGTGAGCGTCGAGAAGCGACACCAGTTTTTGAAATTGAATCGGGATGGAATATTCGTAAGTCGAATAGATGGACTCTTTGGAACTGTCATTGGCCAGCATCGTTTCATACGCGTGGATTTTTTGTCCGCCGCGTTCGGTATCGATGGCCAAAAGAGATTCGACGATCTTGCTGACCATGAGCGTTCCCGGAGATTTCCGGCGGCCGCTTTCATAATCGCTGATCACCGAGGGTGAGACTTGAAGCGCGTTTGAGATGTCGGTTTGCGACACTTCGAAGTTAAGACGCCATTTTTTGAGGCATTCGCCGGGTTTTTCGGAAAGCGTAATCTCTCCGGCCATTTTCTCGGCAAGCCTTTTTTTCAAATTTTCAAAAGCTTCGTTGTCTGTCATGACAAACAAGAGAAGGGTTGAATGAAATATAAACTTAACTCACCTGTTATAAAAGTTGACAAATAAAAAAACAAAACCGAACGGCTTTTTATAAAACGAAAAATCAGATATTCGAAAAAATCAAAATTCATCACATATAAATCCATCGATTTTGAAAAAATGAAAAAGAAGATGAATACCCTCTGTTTTTTTCGGTTTATGATTCAAAAGAGCAATGACAACAGCAATGGCAGCGGTAACGGCAACAGCAATGATAAGGACAAATATTCCGCAAGACCGGAAACCGGTTTGAATTTTGAACAAAAACAAACGCGTACGACAGTTTCGGATATTCGAACGTGGCTGATTTGTCCGCGTTTGTTTTTCTTCAACGAATCCCACCGCGAAAAAAACAAAATTTCATCGGAAAGTGATGAATTTTCAAATCATATTCTGTATCAAAAAGATCCGGTTCGTTTTTTTGAAGCCGAGTTTTTGAAAGAAATCTGCTTCTTTTTGCCGGAAATGGTGACAGCGGCGGCTCAAGAAAATGAAAACGGCAACTTTTTGGATGAAAGCAAATTGAAAAAGGAATTAAAGCAATTGGCTGACGATTTAAAAGAAGAAATGACACTTTGGACGCCGGATGAAAACGAGTTTTCAAAATCAGTTTCCGTCAAAACAAAATCAGCGGACGGTCTTTATGACGCGGATTCAAAAAATCCGGTTTGGGAAAAAACGACGCGTCAAAACCCAAATCCGGCCTTCCCTTCCGCGATCGTCGCCGAAAAAACGGATTTGGGCTATCTGGCGGCTCCCGAAAAAATCAAACCGGTTTTTGAAGAAAACGCTTCGAAAACCCCGTCCGTGTTCACATCTTCCTCCTCTTCCGCCTCTTCCGCCGCCATCGACGACGCTTACGACGCTGCCGTTCGCCGGATTCCGAAATTGATTCAAAACGTTTCAAAGACAATTGAATGCTACGGTTTTTCGCTTTACGACGCCGCCGGAAATCCGGCGGCGGCAAATACATCCTATTATTATGAAAAACTGAATCTGTCGGGCGCGCCGCACAAAATCGTTGTTCTCGACGGCAAACTTCTGCCGTATTTGATTAAAACGTCAAAAACGCCGGCAAACGGCATTTGGGAGAAAGACCGGATCGCTGCGGCCGCGTATGTTCTGATTCTTGAAAACCGGTTCGGAAAAGCGAATGTTTCCGACAATTTTATTGCGGATTATGCCGGAGAATTGCGCGTCGGGCGCGTGCGTTCCGATGACAAAAAGATGGTTTTGCGGATTTTGAGGCAGATGAAAGAAGCGAGAAACGGAAAAATGCCCAACGAGCGAAACATTCGGTTTTGCAGCCATTGCCCGCACCAAGAAAAATGCCGGCCGAAGCTGACATCGTTTTTGTCCCGGCTTTTTGAATAACCGGCGGTGATTTGGGATTGAGGGATTTGGGAATTTATAAATAGAGAATCGGTATAGTTAAGAAAATCAATCTTTCAGGAAATAAACAATGGAAATCGGAAAAGTGCCGCACGATGTTTTAAAAAACATCGTTTTTGACAAATTAAAATTCTTCGACCCGGACGTCATGATCAAACCCGGCATCGGCGAAGATTGCGCGGTTTTAAATTGCGGCGAACAGCTCGCCGTTTTGTCGTGCGACCCGATTACCGGCGCGTCCAAAGAAGTCGGGCGCTTGGCTGTTCATGTTTCCTGCAACGACATCGCCGCCAGCGGCATTCGTCCTCTCGGCCTTCTGGTTTCGATTCTTCTGCCGCCCGGAACAACGGAAAACGATCTTGAAATGCTGATGACGGAAATCGCCGAAACCGCGACCGCCATCGGCGTCAGCGTGATCGGCGGCCACACGGAAGTCACCGACGCCGTCGCCCGCACCGTGATCAACATGACCGCAATCGGCATTTCCAAGAAAGATCAAATTATCCGTTCTTCCGGCGCCCGCCCCGGCGACAAAATCGTCGTCACCAAAACTGTCGGCCTGGAAGGAACCGCGATTATTGCCAACGAAAAAGAAGCCGAGCTGAAAAAGAAATTCGGCCTTCCGTTCGTCGAAAAAGCCAAGTCTTGCATCACGCAAATCAGCGTTGTGGAAGAAGGCATCGCCGCCGGTGAGATCGGTCCCGAATTCGTTCACGCGATGCACGACATCACCGAAGGCGGCGTTTTCGGCGCCGCGTGGGAAATGGCGGAAGCCGCCAACATCGGCGTCACCGTGTCTGCGGATCAGATTCCGGTCGCCCCCGAAACAAAAACCGTTTGCGAGCATTACCAATTGAATCCCTGCCGGCTGATATCAAGCGGCAGCATGATGATTGCGACGTCAAAGCCGGAACTGCTGATTGAAAAATTGAGCGAAAAAGGCGTTTTGGCAACCGTTGTCGGCGAATTCTTGGACAAAGCGGACGACCGGTTTGTCGTCAAAGGCGATGAGAAGAAGGTTTTAGAACCGCCGAAATCGGATGAATTGTATAAATTAGATTGATTGAATTATTTTTCCTTTTTTTCTTGCGCCGGCATGCGCGCGCGTTACAGCGACAATTTTTCTTTTTGATTTTAAAAAGTGTCCATGATTTTTTAATTTTGGGCCAAACAACCCGTCCCGCAAACTTTTATTTCGACAGCGAGCAAACCACCCCGCAAAATCAGACGCTTTGCGTCTGTATTTTGCGGAATCCGATCAGTAAGATGCATTCCAACTTGCAGTACTGAGTTGCATCTGCAGTTGACTGTTTTTAGGTTGGTGGTTGCACCTACTGTTTCTGAAAATACAGTTGTTTACTTGTTCCAATCTGCACCTACTGTTTCCAACAATACAGTGTTTACTTGTTCCAATTTGCACCTTCTGTTCGCAGTCCAAATTGTATCTGTTCAGCGGTATCCGTAAAATACAGACGCTATCGCGTCTGATTTTACGGGATGGTTTGCTCAACATCGTCGAAAAATCGCCGATCACTTTTCAAAAACTCGAAACAAAAAAGTGCCGCCATAACGCGCGCGCAGCGGCTCACCAAAAAAACAAAAAAAACAAAAAAGAGTTGAGAACGAATTGTCGATCTCAACAATGTTTTTCATGGCCGGCAGAACAGCCGGCGCCATCATCAATAATGACTTTCAAATCTCTCTGCCGGCACGGGATTTCGATTCCTTCTTCCCGGAAACGCTTCAAAACGGTCGTGTTGATGTAGTCGCGCGACTCCCATTTTCGGTCGAAACGGTTGGTCCAAAACGTCACCATCAAGTTCAAACTCGACTCGCCGAACTCCAGGAAAAAGACTTCCGGCGCCGGCACTTCTAAAATGTGGTCGAAATTTTTGGCGGCCTGCGTCGCCACTTCTTTCAGAATCGCTTTGACTTTTTCAATATCCGAGCCGTAGCCGACGGAAAACGCCAGACGGACTTTCAGATTGATGTCCGGCATCGCGTAATTGGTAATGATGCTGGTGGAAACCGTCGAGTTCGGAATGGTCATGAGTTCGTTGTCCAACGTTTTGATGCGCGTGCTGCGGGAGCCGACGTCGAGGACGTCGCCGACGTGGTCGCCGATTCGAACGCGGTCGCCGACTTTAAACGGCCGGTCCGCGTAAATCATAGCGCCGCCGAAAAAGTTGCCGAGCGTATCCTGAGCGGCCAGCGCCACCGCAATGCCGATGACGCCGATGCCGGCCAACAGCGGCGTGATGTTGACGTCATAGATTTTTAAAATAATGACCACGGCGACAAACCAAATGATGTATCCGGCAAGCAAATCCAAGAGTCCGAGCAGCCGCGTTGTGATGTCGTTCTTGGAACTTTGGATGACTCGGCGTCCGTAAAATTCCATGATGTTCTGAACCAGCGCCGACAAAAACCAAGCGCCGATGATGACCGCCAGCACTTCGTCGATTTCCGTCGCCAGCAATTCTTCCATACCGGCCGGCGTCAGAATGTAATTTTTAACGCCGTAATACGCCGGAATCAAAAAAGCAACAATGGTCACCGGCTTTCCGACCGACCCCAGCAAAATGTCGTCCCATTTTGTTTCCGTCGTTTCAACTTTTTTGAGCATCCATTTCCGAATCTGCCGCAATCCGAAAAAGAGCACTAGTCCCAAAACAATGAACAAGCAGCCGATAAAAAATGAAGGATCCGTGTAGTCAATATATGATAAGTAGTCCGCCATAAAATCCCGTTTAACGTTGAATTATCCTTTTTGTATATATTAATCAAATTATATATTTCAAATAATCATGTAGAATCAGATAACCTTTATAATTATTAATTTACATTCTACAATCATTCAATCTATTTATTTAATTCTGATTGAAGAAGTCGGATGAGGGCGTTTTATTTTATAAAAAATATTTAAAAAAAGATAAATAAATTAATTTTTCGGGATATTTATGCGGGCGCTGAGCGGAAAAAATTTACTTTTGGTATCGTTGTTGATTTTTTGCGGGTTATATTTGATGGGAACGGCTTTTGCAGATGAAATTATTGTTCAAACCAGTCCCGATGTTTATACGATTTATTTGGATCCGGCTTTGGTGAACAACAGCGGAACGATTCGGGGTACGGGCGGCGTCGTTTATGGGGATATTTATGAATCTTCCGGTACATTTTACTATAGTGGAACTTATTCGTCTGATATCTCCTATACATTTACGAGTCTTAGTGTTTCTGATGGTTTTTATGTACATTTCTCTCCTTCCACAGTAACCGATGCCAATATTGTTTTAACAGGACCTTATACGGGTGCAAATAATTTTAGTCTCCTCGTAGATTCAAGTTCACTCGTTCCGATAAATATTACTTTAAATGAAAACAATTTTGAAACGGTTAGCAACATAACGCTATTCAATGGTCCTTATGGTAATGTCCATATTTCAAATTTGAATATTTCACAGGGCGATTTGATTATTTCAGGTGTTAATGCGTCAGATGTATCAGTTTCCGTTAAAAATTCGAGTGTAAACGGCAGCGTCATTATTTCACGCGTTAATGATTCTTCTTCCCCTTCCGGTCCGGTGACGGTTTCAAATTTAACTTTGACAAGCGGAACACTGGCTTTAACAGATATCATTGCAACAGACATTACAATTTCAAATTCCAATTTGATTGCCTCTTCTCCAACATCCGAATTGCTGTTGCTCAACAACATTTCAGCTGACAGTGCGTCAATTTCCGGCATGAATATTGAAAACGGGTCTCTTTTTTTTAATCATACAAATTTTGTATATCCGGTGAGTATATTTAATAACACAATTTCGAATGATTCCTATGTTCTTGAATTTGATGAACTTCACACAGATGTTCTTCAAATATATAACAATAAATTTGTCATCGGAACCGGAATTAATTACGCTAATATAATCTCATCGTCTTCGATTTATTTTAACGAAGTTGATCCCTTCGGTGTTCTGATAACTCCTCATTCGGGTCGGAACATTGTTGGCGGCCCATACATCGCCGGAAACTATTGGACCACCTTGGTCGAAACCGGTTATTCGGATATGTTGACTGCGACTTCAACCGGTTATTCGGATGTGCCATATCCCATTCCAATTTCAGGCTCCGGAAGTTTTACAGATAATTATCCGCTCACAAAATACACTGCACCGCCCAGCGGCGGCGGCACCGGCAGCCCCGTTGTTATTACGACGCCTCCTGTTGATCCCCCGTCATCGGACCCGCAACCCGGAACTCCTCTTGATCCTGTTAACCCACCGGCCGACCCGGTCACGCCGGGAAATCCGACACCGGCCGGATCAGGTTTCACAGCAGGCAGCGGCGGTATTCACGGAACATTGAAAACGTTGAAAGAAGAAGATATGCCGACCGATGAAGTTGTTTCCGATTACATCGCGCCGGCGGCGGTCATTATCGGCGCGGCGGGCGGCACGCTGCTCATTCTCATTATCAGTTTGATCGACACGTTTTTCGACGCCACGTCCGCGCAAGTTCGCGGTTCGGCCAAAGGCCGGTTCCATTTGAAATTCAACCCGCCGAAATGGGCGGACATTATCAGCGCCCGGTTCGCGTTCATGGTTTTGATGTTCTTCGTCGGCGTTTGTATCGTGGATACGATTTTGGCAGACACGGTTGACAAAGCGATGAACGGCGGTCTTTTAACGTTCCTGGCGGCGATCATTCCGCCGATTTTCGTCATCGCATTCCTCAACATCGGGGGCGGCCTTTTCATTGACGAAATTTTGGATTACATTTTGGAAAGAACCGGCAAATACGCCCGGAAAAAAACACGGCTTTTGGACGTGATTGACTCCAACCGCAAGATCAACATCGCGGTCTTCTTTGTGATTGTCGTCGTGGCGATCGCTTTGGTGACGTTCTTCACGCTATTCTTGGATTGGACGCTGTTGTAATTGTCACCCGAAATTCAATTTAAAAAACAAAAATTACAAAACAAAATAATACAAAACAAAAAAACCAAATCAAACAAAATCAAATCAAACAAACCAAATCAAACAAAATCAAATCAAACAAACCAAATCAAACAAAATCAAACAAAATCAAATCAAACAAACCAAATCAAACAAAATCAAATCAAACAAACCAAATCAAACAAACCAAATCAAACAAAATCAAACCAAATCCGAATTTGAATAAAACAACATCTTTAAAAAGCCGGCAGATGTATAAACTGCCGGCCGCTTTTTTAATTTTTCATCTTCCAAATTCGGAAAGTTTATATGTCATTAATCTTATTCAGGGAAGTTACCATTCGAAAAAGTATTGTATATCTGATTTTTATTAACACGATTTTTGATCCGTTATATCAAATTCAGGATACCGTATTTTCGAACGCTGTCGGCTGTGTTTTCAGCCGAATGGTACACTATAATATAGAGTCAAAGATCGGATCTGCGCGATCCCGCATCTTCGCACTATAATGTAGAAAAAGCGTGAGTAGGATTTTTGTTTATTTTCAAAAAATCTTGCGGAGGAAAATAATGGGTAAAAGAACACTTGTAAAACTCTCGAGAAAGACGAATCCGAGAATGATCAATCTCATTTTGACGCTTAAAAACGCGGCCAATGAGAACGACGCGCCGATCTGGTCGGCGATTGCCAAAAAATTTGAAAACCCGTGCAGAAACTATGCCGATGTGAATCTGAGCAAAGTGAACCGGTACGCCAAGGAAAACGAAGTCCTTTTGGTTCCGGGAAAACTTCTCGGCGCCGGCGACGTTGACTTCCCGGTGACCGTTGCAGCACTCAGCTTCAGTGTTGCGGCAGCTGAAAAAATCACAGCGGCCGGCGGCAAATGCATGAGAATCGAAGACATCCTTGAAGAGAACCCCAAAGGGTCAGGCATTCGGATTTTCCAGTGAGGTGCAAAAATGACAGTTATTGACGCAAACGGATTAATTTTGGGCCGCCTCTCCAGTGTGGTCGCAAAACGCCTTTTGAACGGCGAAACCATCGATATTATCAATGCCGAAAAAGCAGTTATCTCAGGCTCCCGCTCCAACATCTTCGCCGACTATGAACACTCGGTCGAAAGAGGACGCCCTGAATTCGGTCCGTACTTCCCGAAAAGACCGGACAAAATCATGAAAAGAACCGTCCGCGGTATGCTCCCGTACAAGAGACAAAGCGGTCGAAAAGCCTTGGGCAACTTAAAGGTCTATGTCGGTGTTCCGGCCGAATTCAAAGGCAAAGAAACGGAAACCGTCGAGGCCGCCAGCATGGAACGCCTCAGCTCCAGAAAATACGTGCGCCTCGGAGACGTCAGCAAAAAGCTCGGAGCAAACTTCTAAGGAGGAAACATAAATGGCAGAAAAAGTTGTGAACACATCCGGTAAACACAAGACCGCCGTTGCCAGAGCCGCTGTTAAAAGCGGAACCGGCGTCATCAGAATTAACAAAATTCCGCTTCCGATTTACGGAAACTATCTTGTGAACCAAAAAATTTCAGAGCCGGTCAACATTGCCGGTGAAAGCGTGATCTCCAAACTCGACATCAGCGTCACCGTTTCCGGCGGCGGCATTGTCGGCCAGGCTTACGCTGCAAGAACCGCAATTGCCAAAGGCATTGTCGAATTTACAAATGATGTTGCCGTCAAAGACGCTTTCGCGGAATTTGACAGAAGCTTGCTTGTCAGCGACTCCAGACAAAAGGAACCGAAATACTTCGGTGGTCCGGGTGCCCGCGCAAGATACCAGAAATCATACAGGTAAGGCGAATAACTATGATACCGGTCCGTTGTTTTTCATGCGGAAAAATCATTTCATCCAGTTACGAAGAGTTTAAAGCACGCTCCGAAGCCGGCGAGGATAAAGGCAAGGTCTTAGACGACCTCGGCATTAACCGCTATTGCTGCCGGAGAATGATTTTAAGCCACATCGAAATGGTTGATGTGATTGCTCCATACCAGTAATGGAATCGCAGCGACAAAATCGCTTGAAAAATAAAACCGAACAATCAATAATGGTCGAATGGATTTTGACGCGTCAAAACCATTCCGCTTTTATTTTTTAAGCGGAAGCATTTAAAACAATTATTTTGGTGATGGTATGGAAATTAAAATTCAAGAGTACACGCGGTTCGAACGCGCCCGCATCGTCGGCGCCCGCGCCCTTCAAATTTCGATGGGTGCGCCTGTTTTAATTCAAGATTACGAGAAGTCCGGGGTCGACCCGCTTTACATCGCGCTTGAAGAATTCAATAGAGGCGTTGTCCCGATTACGGTGAAAAGGGAATAACCGCTTCATCGCTTGACTCAATTCAAAATTCAATATTATACAGTCTTAAAAGGAATCTTAACTTAAAGAATTAAGGAAAATTTATTGTCAACAAATAATTTCGGTGATTCAATGGAAGAAGAAAACTATTCAGCAAACATTTCAGAAGATGTGTCCGCACCCGAGCAATCCTACCTCGTCTCTATCGACGAATACTTGGCCGCCGGCGTCCACATCGGTACCCAACAGAAAACAAAAGACATGATGCGCTTCGTTTACCGCGTCAGAACCGACGGTTTATACGTTTTGGACATTCAGGCCACCGATGAAAGAATCATCGCCGCCGCCAACATGTTGTCCAAATACGACATCTCCCGCGTTTTGGTTGTCTCATCCAGACAATACGGTCAATTCCCGGCCAAAATGTTCGCGAAAGCAACCGGCTGCCGCTCCGCGCTTGGCCGCTTCATTCCGGGCATGCTCACCAACCCGCGCATGGACAGCTACTTTGAACCGGAAATCGTCATCGTGACCGACCCGGCCGGCGACGCCCAAGTGATCAAAGAAGCCTTTGACATCAGCGTTCCGGTGATCGCCCTTTGCGACTCCAACAACCTGGCGAAAAATGTCGACCTCGTGATTCCGACCAACAACAAAGGAAGAAAAGCCTTGTCCTTGGTTTACTGGCTCCTCGCCCGCGAGATTGCCAAAAACAAAGGTATGCAATTCAGCTACGAGCTTTCTGACTTTGAAGTGCCGTTGTAATTCTGAAATTGTTAAAATTAAAAAAAGATTGGCAGCCGTTTCAACGAAACGGCTGCCTTTTTTTATTGATTTTTGGAGTTTTGGGTTTCAAGTCCAATTGTTTTTGTTTTTTTGTTTTTCACTGTTACCGTGCATTGAAAATTGTTTCGGTGCCGGCATATCTTTGAAAAATCTGATGGTTTATACGTGTTTTTATATGTGGTCGGCTCATATTTATTTCAATTTTATTAAATTGAATTAAATCTAATTCTCTTTTATTTCCAAAAAGACTCTTTATCCCAATTTTTAACAAATCCCATATCTCCTCTTTTGTCGGCAGGTAATTTTCTCATTAATTCTTTCAGTTCTATTCTGAATTGATTTTCCGGTTCAATAATATCCAAAAGATATTGGATGCAGCAAATTGATGAATATATTTTTGTTTTGTATGTCGGCTGCTTATTGATAAATGGATTGAGAACACCGGCTAAATCTAACACTTCAATCGGGATTGATTTATTCCATAGTCTACCATGGTGAGCGCATGTGTTGCGAACAATCTGAATGCAACGAATCCATTTACTAAGCAGGCGTGTACTTTTTAGCCCGAATTGCTTTGCGATATCTATTTTTGGCGCCTTTGAATCATCTAATATCTTGTAGAGAAATGATAGTTCTCCAATGCTGATTATTTCTAAACACATCCAAACCGGAGGGACCAGCGGGTCATCATATGTCTTTTGATAATCTGTTATGGATTGTTCTTCGCTTCTGTAAACATTATCCGATAAGCGGTTTATAAATTCGGTATAATCATCTTTACAATAGCTGTGACCATCTTTCCCTTTTTTTATTGCAGTGGGTTTAAAGAGGGACGGATCAAGGTGCCAATGACTTCCATATTTCATAGCATATTGGTTGGAAATTTGAGTTTTTAGGGCAATTTCAATTTTTCCGATCGAGACAAAGAGTAACGTTCTGAGGTCTTGATCAAAATCGTATAAATTAAGAATCTGTTCAAAATCCGTTCCGTTTTTAAAAGAATGTTCTGCATCATTTCGATTCTGAAATATAAACATATATCCGCTGAATCTGTAATAGCAATTATAAGAGAGAAAACGATCTGCAGCGGTTTTGTCGCAGCTATCAAATAACAAACCTTTTTGTTCCAGCACATTAATTTGATCTGAAACAGAAATGGCTGGTTTGCAGTATTTGGTCATAACAATCAAAAAAGAAGTTGTTATGGATTTATCACATAACAACAAGTGTTACGTAATAAATCCGGCATGACCTAATAAGCATCGTTGAGTGGCTCATTAAATTCTGTTAAAAATGACATCTACTTTATAATATTTATAAGTTCTGTATTTTCAAAATAACATTCAGTTGAGTTCATTGTTTATTCCTCCAGTATTTCGCCGCGCTTTGAAATTTAATTCTCTGCGGGCATATCGTTGAAAAACGTGGAGGTTTATACGGCTTTTTATATGTGGTCGACTCATATCTATTTCAATTATATTTATTCAATTAAATCTAATTCTTTGTTTAATTCAAATAGCCGGTGGCTGTTTTGTAGAAATCATCAAAAATGATTGCCATAACGCGCGCGGTGGCACTTGCAAAATTAAAAAAACAAAAACAAACATAATCTCCACTCACAAAAAAAGAGTTTGAGAGGGCAGTCAAGCCCTCAAACTTTTTCGTATTCGGTATTTAATTTCTTCAAGTCTTTATTTACAAACTTTCCTGAACAATTGAAAGCATTTTTTCTGTATCGATTTCTTGATCAAATCCGTTGACTGCCGTTTTTTCGTCAACAATTTTCAATTCGCCTTGCGGGTGGACATAACGGAATGTTCTTCCGGTTTTTTGGTCGACGTCGCTTCCGAAAAGATAAAGGATGACGCTTTCCCCTTCGGAATATTCTGTTTGGTCATCGCAAACCATCGTGATTCCGTCGAGTGTTCCACCGATTTGCCGGATGTAAATTTCGTTTTCCGACAGTTTCCCTTTGTAAACATCATCAACAGAGATGACGACGTCGTGGACAATTTGATTGTTGCCGATGGAAATTGAATTTTCTTTTTTGACCACAGGTTCAGCTTTGTCAAAAGAGACCCAATGAGCCGGAAGTTCTCCTTTGACCGTTCCTCGAATCACAAGATCTGCTTTTTGTGCCAGTTCCTGATCCGAAACCTCAGCGTAACATTGGTGAACTTTGAAAATGGGTTCGTTGATTTGTTTTTCCTCTTCCGGAATCGGCGTTATGCCGGAAGTCATGCTTTTCGATTTTGTACCATACAAATTCTTAACACCGTTGATATCATCTTGGCTCAAGAATGACAAATATTTGTAAGGTGTTTTCATGATGGCATTCAATACGTTCGAGTGCTCAAGTCCGAGCGCATGCCCAAGTTCGTGAAGGGCAAGTCTTTCCACATTAAAATATCCGTTTTGCAGGGATTGTGAGTGGCTGGTTGTGAAATTGTTTGCGTAGTAGGTATTGTATCGAACATCTGAGTCGTTTATATACCATCTGTTGTTTTGTCTTTCAAAGTTCATCGCTTGTGCTTGTGCAAGCCAGGGCAAAGTGCTGTTGTTCGTGCCGTAATACGTCATGTAAACGGAAACATTTAGCTGATTCGCAGGTGTTGCAAACCGGAAATTTGAACCGGCGTTGGACCACTTGTTCGCTGCGCTCAAAAACGAAGCTTGATAAGAGGTTGGAAATGAAGATTCGAATTTGATGGTTGCTGTTTTGTTGTACCAAGTGTAGTTTCCGGCACTGTATGCCGCGGCCGGAATGATAACGGCGCATAAAAATAAGACCATTATCAAAATCGGCAGAGCTTTAGTTAATTTATTTGTTGTCATTTTATTCCTCCATATAGTTTGCCGCACTTTGAAATTTAATTCTCTGCGGGCATATCGTTGAAAAACGTGGAGGTTTATACGGCTTTTTATATGTGGTCGACTCATATCTATTTCAATTATATTTTATTTGATTTTATCCAATTCAATCCTCAATTCATTTCTATTTATTTCATTTCTATCAATCTCATTTCTATCTATTTTTATTTTATACAATAGTTTACATTAATCTTTTAAAAAATATTTCGAAATATTTTTATACATAGCGATTTTTTCTCTTTTAACCCTTTTAATTGAGGAGGTTATTCACATGGAGAAAAAAACAAAACAAATTATCCTTTTCGCTGCTACCGCTATTTTGGTTGTTGCACTTGCGGCAGCTGCAATGTATCTTATATCTCAAAACAACTCAGCTGATTCCAACGGGATTCAAAATTCAAGTTCAAATCAAACACTTGAATCCGTCACAAAAACCAATGACAATATTAATTATTCATATCTGAGGGGCGGAACTCGAATTGTCCGGCAATTTGATCCGAACGATTTTGTCTCTCGACCACATGTGACGTACCCACCAGAGTCTGCGCCGCCTTGGACGGAAAAAGGAATCATGGATGACGCGGATTTGATTGTTCGGGGAACGGTTGTTCAAGTTCAGCCGGACCGATGGGACACGCCGGACGGGACCAGCCCGGTCATTCGAACGCCGAATTTCTTTTCAGTCCGGGGTGAAATTTACCACTTGATTGTCGTTGACGTGGAAGAAGTTTACAAAGGAGAATTGAAAGGCGCCGTTGACGGAAAAATTTACATTCGGCAAATGGGCGGCGCCGACGACGGCGTTTCTATGGATGTTGGACTTCCGGATTACCGGGAGAATGAATCGGTTATTTTGTGTTTGACAGTTCTTCCGGAAATTCAAAATCAAGCGGAATCCGTTCATTATAATGGGAATCCCGGTGGCGTTTTTTTCGTTGTGAATGAAACGACATGTGTGAACGGGTATAATCAAAAAGCAAATTTAGAAGAAGTTTTTGTTCTTCTTAATGTTTCCAATCCGTACGTTCAATTTTAATTGATGAAAAATTAAAAATCAAGGTTGAATTTGGTTGACATCATCAAAAATGATTGCCATAACGCGCGCGCCGGCGCCAAAAACTCAAAAAAATAATACAGTTCCCGCAATCAAAAAAAAGAGTTTGAGGGGGCAGTCTAAAACCCTCAAACTCTTTTGGTTGGGCTGTCGGGTCCTTTCAGACCTTCATGTTTCTCGGGTCGACGCGTGTCCGGTCAACCAATTCTTGTTTTTTGCCGGCATTCCAGCCGTTCACGGATTGGAGGTATCCTGTGATTCTTGACAAGTGGTCAATATTTCCGGAACCGCACTTCGGGCAGCATTCTTTGATGCCGGAAGCCACGTATCCTTCGTCTTTACAAACGGTGATGTCGCGTGTGAAGGCGAAATATCCGGTGTGGGTGTTCTTGGCGATGTGCATGGCCATCTCCTGAAGTCCTTGCGGATCCGGGTTTCCTTCGCCGAGCCAGATGTGGAGGATGTTTCCGCCGTCAACGATCGGGAAGAAGGTTTGTTCAACATTGATTCTTTCAATAATGGAGATGTCGGCGCTCGGCGGGACGTGGGTGCCGTTGGTGTAATACACCGGAAGATCTTTTCCACTGCCGTTGGCAAGTTCGCGCTTGGCCAATTCCACGTCGCCGTTCATGTTGCATTCGGCTTTTCCGGCGTATTCCGGATGAAGGAGGTCGGAAACCGCAAAGCGCTGGGCGGTGGTTTCGGCCGGCGTTCTTGCAAGGGCGATTTCGATGCCGTTTTCCTGAGACAACTTTTGAGCGTACATTTTCATTTCGTACATGACGCGGATGGCGAATTTGTAGGAATCTTTGGATTCGTAAATGGAGCTGCCGGTGTGGTATTGGACCATTTCGTTGATGCCGACGACGCCGATGGTGTAAACCAGGCTGTCGAAATCGACGGCGATGGCGCCTTTTTCGCCGGTGTTCGGGTCTTTGGGCGTCATGGCGGCAAACGGAATCCGGTTGCAGTCCAAGAGGTGGTCCATCCACTTCTTTTTGACGCGGAAGACTTCGATGGATTTTGCCATCAGGTATTTGAGTTCCTCAAAGAGCTTTTCATCATCGTGCTCGGCTTTGTAAGCGGCGCGCGGGCAGTTGAGGGACATAACCATCCAGGAGCCCATGGAGAAGTGTTTTCCGTCCCGGAAGTAGAGTTTGTCGTCAAATTCGCTGTCGTCGGTCGGGTTGGCGGAGAACTGGTAGGCGCAGCACTGGTAGCAGCTGATGCCTTCGCCGGCGCCGCGGTATTCCGGAATCTGGTTGTCGAAATACGGGGTGCCGAACTTGGCGGCCAATTCAAAGGTCAAGCGGTAGAGGTCGTTGTAAGACAAAACGTCCGGGTTGGCTCTGTTGAAAGTTTCGTCTTCTTCCATGAAGTCGGGTTCGATGGAGATTTCCGGTTTCGGGAAGCTGAACGGCTTTCCCCAGGCGTCGCCTTTCAGCATAACGACCATGAGGGCGCGGAATCCTTTGCGGACTTCTTTTTCGAGTTCGCCGTATTTCCAGACTTTTGTGCCGTGTTCGCCGTCCCAGACTTTTCCCATGGCAACGACCGGCTTGTCTTTCCAGAGTTTCGGAATGCCGGGGGACAACTGAACGGACGAGAAGACCGTTTGTCCGCCGCGGGCGCACATCATTTGCATCATTTCGTACACGAACATCTGCATGAGCTGTTCGAGTTCCTTGTCGGTTTTGCCGACAAAGTACGGGGCGAGGAAGGTCAGGAAGTTATAGAATCCCTGGCCGCCGGCAAAGTTGGTTTGGGCGGATCCCATCACTTTCACGGCGTGAAGGATCGCCACTTCGGCGTTCATGGCGGGTCCGGCCACACTGGACTGGACGCCGACGCCGTCGGGCATCAAACCGTAGTAGAAGAAATACCGAAGGTCCCAGTCTTGACAGAACGGGCGGGTGCCGAAGTATTCCAAGTCGTGGATGTGGAAGTCGCCGTTCAAGTGAAGGTCGGCGAGGTTGCCGGGCATCAAGAGAAGGTTTTGTTCCTTGGACATCTTGTCGGCCTTTTTCTTGTGCGACGTTTCGGCGTTGTCGAGTTGGTTGGCGTTGTCGTGGGACTCGAATCCGAGACCGGAGTCGATTTCGCAGGAGTCGTAAACGGAAGCGCCGACACGGGTCATGATGTTGCGCCATTCGGTGTGGCCGCGTTCGAGGAGGACGCAGTTAACGATTTCACGGACCAGCGGACCGGAGAGGAATTTCAAATTCATTTTTCGGATGCGGGCTTCGGCGTCTTTGGCGATGTCGTTGGCTTCATCGCGGGTGATTCCGGGGACGCTGTAGAAACGCTCGGCGAGCTGGGTTTCTTTCATCAATTGCTTGACGATTTCATTCCGGTCCCAGTCAAGCATGTATCCGCTTGTCGTTCTGACTTTCGGCATGGTGGAAATCGTGCTCCCGTCGAATGTCTGCTGGACTTGCTTCGGAAGCTTATCTCCATTGTTGTTAAGATCGATTGACATTTTTTTCCTCTTTTGAATTGATGTATATTGTTGATGTTGAATGACTGATCAGAGTAAGGGTTGAATGTTTTGTTCGTTGACGTCGCTGCCGGTAAAGATGTCTTTGTAGGTCAGGAATTTGCTGTCGATTTGAAGGACCGGGGCCACATTGGTGAAGATGTTGTTCATGGCCAGTTCCGTGAGCGCGTCCGGGGTTCCCATGTTCATTTCTTCAAAGGAAACATTTTTTTCACTCAAGTATTTTTTAAGGATTTTGCATTTCGGGCAAACGTCGGTGGTGTAAACGATCACTTTTGTCATGGAAATCTTCCTGGTTATGTATGTATAATTAGGATGGGTATGTAGGGTGTAAGTAAAGGTGTGAAGGATGGGAGGAGATGCGGTGGTGATGGATGAAATTGCCGTTTGTGATTTAGGATTGATTTGTGGTGTGAAAGAGTGTCCGATTCGGACATGGCGAAGATCTTTTTATTGGATTCTGTTTTGGATGAAGGATCTTTGATGGATTTTGGATAAATTCGGCAATTTCATCGGGCGGAATTTACTTCGTAAGGTAAAACATAGTAATCCGTTTGTCGTTTAATAAGCTTTATTCGAATCACGTTTGTATCCAAACCTATAATCGTGTGTGGTGAACATTGCGCCTTTGTATACAAACTATATCGCTTGTTTATATACTTTGATTCGTATAACCTTTGATTATATTGATAAACAACTTGGTCATAAATTCTATTGATAATTATTTCTAATAAATTAATAAATTTATATTTTGACTGTTTAATAAATGTCTATAAAATTTTACAGGCCCCAATTATTTCAAATATTTTTATGGTTTTGATTTTTATTTGATTTTTTTCAATTTTAGCTTTTATTTTTGATTAAATGGAGATGAAATTTTTGAGTCACGGCATTTTTGCCCCTCTTTCATTTAAAACGCAATCGGGTGGATGGAACGTAATATTGTCCCATTTTTAGGTGTTTTTTGCGATTTTACATAGTTTCTCCTCAGTTCTCTCAAATTTCCGGCGAGATTCTCCCTTATTATTCTCCATCTGTTCTCCCTTATTATTCTCCATCTGTTCTCCCTTACTGTTCTCTATTTTATTTCTCCATCTGTTCCCCCTTACTGTTCTCTATTTTATTTCTCCATCTGTTCCCCCTTACTGTTCTCTATTTTATTTCCCCATTCACTCATTGGCGTGAAACGCCAATGAGTGAATGGTGGTTATCGATCAGGAATGGATTGTTTCAGAACTGTAAAATTAACAACTGCAGGTGCAATCTGCAAAATTAACAACTGCAGGTGCAAAACTGTAAAACTAGCAACTGCAGGTACAACTGCAAATTCTGATCTGTTCTGCGGTATCCGCAAAATACAGACGCAAAGCGTCTGATTTTGCGGGATGGTTTGCTTGATTTAGAATAGAAAATTACAATCCAATTTTATTGATTCAAAAAAAAATGTGTGCCTTAACGCGCGCGCATGCGGCCAGCAAAAAAGAAATGCGTCACAGTTTTCTGTAACAGTTATTCAACTTGCGTCGTTTTTCCATCTTTCGACAAAACGACAACCCGGCTGGCTTCGGACTCGCCGGCAAATTGATATCCGGCCGCTTCGGCAATCTCGTTAGCAAACGCTCGAATTTCTTCTTGCTCAACCATGTTGGCGCGTTCCAGACGTAGTCGGGAAAATCCGACGTGCATGTATGATTTGATTTCAACAAAATCGGGATTCGCTTGCTGAATCAAATTTGCAAATCCCATTGCGTCGGTCATGTTGTGGTTCCGGACAACGGTGATTCGGACGGCGGTTCTCACGCCGGCTTCTTTCTTTTCCCGGAGCACGGCCAGCGATTCCATGACTTTGTTCCAAAGCGCCGGCGATTTCGGACGGCAGACTTGGTTGTACATTTCTTCAGTTGTCGCGTCCAGGCTCATGTAAAGCTGGGACGGGAAAATCCGCCGAATCATGGCAGGGTTGGTGCCGTTGGTGACAACAAACGTCGTCATGCCGTTTTTCTCGAATTCCGTTATCAGTTCCGGCAAATATGGGTAAAAAGTCGGCTCGCCGGACAGGGAAATCGCGACGTTGGTCGGCGTTTTGGCTTCCGTATAATTCTCGGGAACGGCATTCGGCGATCCGCCAAAACCGGTGATCAATTTCTTTTGAGCTTTCAAACATTCTTGAACAATCAGTTCCGGGCTGTCCCATTCGGTTGTCACGGGCGCGGCGACTTCCGTCGGGCGCCAGCAAAAAATGCATTCCTGATTGCATAGAAGCGTCGGCGTCATTTGGAGGCAGCGGTGGGAAACCACGCCGTAAAAAGAGGATTTGTAACAAACGCCGGTTCCGTTCATGGAATTTTTAAGCCAGGCGCAGGTTTTGACGGCGGAATGGCGGCCGGCTTTGGCATAACCTTGGCGGCGCATGAGCTCGTCCATGGAAATTTCTTCCAGGGAATAGCTGAAATTAATTTTTTCGGGATTTTCCATTCTTCCACCAAAATAAAAAAATCAAATAAAAAAATCAATAAATAAATAATAAATAGATTTGATAAAAATATCAAAATAAAAAGGACCGTATTTTAAACGATCAAATAACGGTTGGCTCCAATGCCTTTTGAGGCTTCGACGCCGATGATGCTCGCGATTTCAAGGCCTTCGCCGCCGAGGTTCGCCAATTTGGAATACAATTCTTCTTTGGAAATGTATTTTTCATTGCGGGTGCCGTCTTCCATTTGGATCTTGATGGAAATTTCGGTTTTGATCGCGCTTTTCCGGATACATTCGTTCACAATGGAACCGTATTGTCCGGCAATCACTTTCATGCAGTCGAAGATCAGATTGTTGGCAATCGCGTCGTCTTCGTCGATGAAGATTTCTTTGAGCTCAAAGGAGGAGACGTTCTTTTTGATGTAATCCATGATTTTTTCCGGGATTTTTTGAAGTTCGGCTTCCTCAATCAGGACCGACAGATCGGTGTCGGCGGTGATGTCTTGACCGTCGTCAAAAATAGAAAAGTTGCCGTTTTTGCGGATAATCTTGACGATTCTTTTCTTGTTTTCAATTTCGAGCAGGAAATTGTACGGGTCGTCGTATTGAATATTTTGAACGAAATAGTCCGACAAATTACTGACGCGCGGCTTGTTTTCCTTCATAAAAATGCCGGTTTTGGCCATGTGCGGCACGTTGAGTTTGCCGAGCAGTTTTTGGACCGTCAGGCGCTCGTCATTGAAATGAAGCTGATAATTGTATTGGAGGCCGGAAACATAGCCAAAAAACATACCGGTCAAATTGTTTTGTTCCTGCGTGATCACGTAAGCGCGCTTCGCGCCGTAAACGCTGGAGACCAAAAACGGGCTGAGTGTTTTTAAAATCTCGATTTCTTTGCCTTTCACAAAAACGCCGGCGTCCTTCTTGATTTGATTGGTTTCAACTTCAAGCGCTTCCCGCGATTTTCGGATGTTTTTGTCGCACACCTCAATGATTTCAGCGACGCACGGTTTTAAAATTTCGATTTCTTCGCTGCCTTCATTCAGCGGCAGCGCGTGAAGCAAATCTTCTCTGAATTTATTCAAAACCGTCAGTCGGCGGTTCATGTGCGTCATGTTTTCCTTGTCCTCGTCCTTGCGCTCAATAATCGCGTTTTCGAGAGGCAGAACCTTTCCAAGGCATTCCACATAATTTTTTAAATCCTGAATAAAATCCCGTTGAACCGGAAGCTCCGTTCCGTCCTGATAGGTATAAATCATAACAGCACCCGCTTTGATAATAATGCAATAATTGTCACAATGATGAAGAATAAATTAAACAAGATTAAACTTAATGTTTATAATCGTTTCAGAGATATAAGAATTTTCAAGGCTTTTTTCTTTTATTATTTTATCTGTTTGATTGTCTGCTTAAATTGATTTTGAATCAGATTTACTTTCGTTTTTCATTGATTTCATCATTCGTTTTGTCACAATATTTTGTTACATTCGATTGTCTGTTTCTGAATTCGCCCCCCCTTTATTTATAAGGTCTTTAAAATCGGAGAGCATATTTGCATGTATCGGAAAAATGTGTCGCCGTAACGCGCGCGGCGGCGTTTCGCAAAAAAAGAAAAGAAGACTGTTGAAAGGGAAATCCCTTTCAATCAACACTACGTCACAGTAAATTGTGACGTTACATTAAAACAGCCCGAACCGGGTCCAGAATCTCATTGAGGTATTTGTTGGCGGCCGTTTTCAGATCCATCGGGTGAATCTTTTCAGCAGCAAACGCCTCTCTGAGTTCATTGTAAGAATTGTAAGTGCTGTTTCCGCCGAATTTTTCCGGCTTTTCGATGACGATTTGGGTGTATCTCGGACAAATGTGGTATTTGAACAGTTCCAAAATCGGGTTTTGTTCGACGTCGCCTTGTTTGCAGTAAGCCTTTTTCAGTTTCTTTTCGATGTCTTCGGCACTGTCGTCGATGGAGATGAAATTGTCGTTAGAGGACGACATCTTGTTGCCGTCGAATCCCAAAATAATGGGCGTGTGGATGCAGACCGGCGTTTTGAATCCCAAATCTTTAAGGTGTTCGCGGGCCAGCATGTGGATTTTTCTTTGGTCCGTGCCGCCGACGGCGATGTCCACGTCCAGAAGTGCAATATCGAGGGATTGCATGATCGGGTAAACCAATTGGGAAACCATCGGGTTGTCCATGGCGCGGCCGACTTCGTCCATGCTGCGCGTCGCGCGGTTTAAGGTGACCGAGCGCGACATTTGAATGACGTTGAGCATGTATTCATGTCCCAGCTGGTAGTCGGAGCCGTAAACGAAACGGGTGTTTTCTTCTTTAAGACCGAGCGCGATAAAGCAGCGTTTGTTGTAGTCGGCGATTTTCCGGACTTCTTCAAACGTGCCTTTTTTGTTCAGGTACGCGTGAACGTCCGCCAAAAGAACCGTGATCTGGCAGCCGGCTTTTTGGAGGTCGAGCAGTTTGTTGACCGTGAGCACGTGTCCCATGTGGATTTTGCCGCTCGGTTCGTAGCCGACGTAGGCTTTAGGCGCCGGATTTTTCTTAAAAAGTTCAACCAACTCTTCTTCGGTGACGACTTCGTCAATGTTTCGTTTGATGAGTTCCATCTTTTCGGATTCGGATAACATAAAAAAGCTCCAAATTTGATTTTTTGTATCTGTTTTAAAGATGGATTCATAACTGACCGTTAGCATATAAATTTTGCTCAATTTTTTGCGGCTGCTTTTGAATTTTCAAGTGCTGTCGGTTGAAACGATTCTTTTTGAAAAATTGTGGCTGCTTTTTGCCGGTTTGGAAAAACGTGTCGCTGTAACGCGCGCGCCGCCGGCGGTGCAAAAAAATGAGATATAAAATAAAAATTAAAAAAGAAAAGAACAGAAAAATGTTACATTTCCGCCAACATTTTTCCGAATTCTTTGCAGCGGCCAACATCGTTTCCGACCGGTTCCAAGTTGACGATCAGTCCGTCGTTGAGAAGAGTGGCACCGGCGGCTCTGACATCTTTTGCCCATTGCCGCATCCATTCGCCGTCGCCCCAATCGTACGATCCGAAAAGCCCTGTTTTTTTGCCGTTCAGCTTTCCCATGACGGATTTCATGAACGGTTCAAATTCGTCTTCTTCCAAAATTTCATCGCCCATCGCGGAACATCCAAATGCGACGGCGTCCGCCTTTTCAACATCCGCCGGATTTGCGGCGGAAACTTCCTTCACGGTCACAGCAGCACCGGTTGCTGCGGCGCCTTCTTCAATGAGATGCGCCATTGCCTCCGTATTTCCGGTTCCGCTCCAATAAACGATTAACATGTTCATGATTTTCACATCCTTTTGTATCAAATCATACTGAATTCATGTATATATTAATTTCGTTTAGACGAATTTAATTCGCTATTACGAATACTCCGAGCAATAAAATCAGAACAAGAGGAATCAATCAAAATAAGTGAATTCAATAATAAAAAAGAAGATGTGTCAGCTTTGTGACACAAAATTTAAAAATCGAGAAGAGAACGATTTATTCTTCTCTCTTTTGGAATTTGCGGATGACGTCCCGAATGAGGACGATGTCGGCTGCGGTCACAACCCAGCGGTACGGGATGATGACGCCTTCGCCGGCCACGTCAAAAACGTCTGTGTTGACCTGATTGGCAATGAGGCCGGAGACGGATTGACTTTCGACGTCAATGATTAAATCGACAACTTTTCCGACATAAATACCGGTGACGGTATAGATGTCCAAACCAAAAAGTGAAGTAATTTCTGTTCGCATGTTCTCGCCTTTGAATGGGAATTAAATTAAATGTAAAATGAAGATGTGGACGTAATTGTGTGAAATAAGTATAATGAAGATGATTTGATAATTTAATTGTATAACATAATACTGAAATGTAATATAAATTATTTGTTTGAAATTCAAGTTTCTTTCATTTATTTACATTTCAGATTTGTTTTTTTAAGACTGTCGGCCCGATTGATAATTTTTGTTATTCGTTGTCAATTTTGAACGTCACGGTCGTAAACATCGGTCCGCGAACATCGATTTTCTTTTTGGTCCCGGTGATGTACCGTTGTCCCAAATCGGAAAGCTTCAGGTTCACTTCGGAAAGCATTTTAATCATGCGGGCCCGGATTTCGTGTTCGGATTGACCCGACAAAACCGCTTCTTCGGCTTCGGCTGCCGCTTCGGCCGCAAACGCGGCGATAAAGGTAATTCCGGTTCTCGCGGAATGGTTTTCAAGCGCTTTTTGCCATTTCTTGTCGTTCGGAATGCCCAAGACGTCGCCGTTGTAGGCGACAATTTCATTAAACGCCGCCGGACCGCACAAGTTGGTGTCCGCTTCGGGTTCGGTCAGTTTGACGGTGACTTTTTTACCGTTCAGCTGTCCGGACCAGATCTCAAATTCACACGGGCTCGGGGTTTTGCCGTATTTTTTGCAGCCGTCGACGATCGCGTCCGCGATGTCGCGTCCGGCGTCGGTGACCGGCATTTTCACAAGTTTGACTTGGCGCGCGAGGTCCGAGTCCGGCATTTCCCAGTCGCCATACTGCGAAAATTGCGGGTAGGACATGGACCGCATGTCTTTGGCGTCATGCACAATCATGGCGAGGCGCTCGACGCCGAGTCCGAAATTCATGACCGGCATCGGGATGTTGTATTCCGACAGCGCGCAGGGAGAATAAATACCAAATGTGGCGACTTCGATCCAGCCGTCTTTGTATTTGGTGTTGCCGCCGTCGAGTTTCGGGTGGTAGGCGTAAACTTCAATTTGCGTGTCGGGCGCGTAGTATTTGCTGCGTTTCGTGTCCGGCTTGAACATGAATTTTTGGAAACCGAATTGCGACAAGATGCCTTCGGCAACGGCTTTTCCGTGGTCGATGGTGACGTTTTCGTCCATGATGACGCAGGAGGCCGAGTAATATGTCATCAAACGGGACGCGTCTTCCTGTTGTTCGCGGCGGAAGCAGCGGTCGATGGAGAAAAGCGAAAACGGCGGCTCGTTTCGTTCGAGCAGTTCGGAAAGAGAAATAAACCAGCCGCTGGTCATGTGGCTGCGCAGCGTTTTGGAAGTGCCTTCCGGTTTGAGTTCTTTAAATTCCGGAAACACTTTATCGATGACATCGACCACAAGCGCGTCTTCAACGCCAAGCTGTTCGGACAATTCAAAGACGAGGTCGTCGCCTTCGATCGTTCCTTTTTTGTACATGTGCAGCACTTTGCGGATTTTTTCAATGCCCTCGTCGTCGGTTCCGGGCAAAATTTCCCGAATCATCCGGATGCGCTCATCGGAAATACCGACGTTGGGCCGCGGCAGTCCCGCCAAATAGAAGCAGCGGTCGAGGACGGCCAGCGCTTCCTCGCCGAATTGTTTGTGCACATCTTTTTCGTCAACGATGAGCGGGTTCATCATTTCGATAAATCCCATCCGCATATAGGCTTCCCGAAGGCGTTGAATTGTGTCGTAAACGGGATGCGGCTTTCCGAATCCCAGTTGAAGGCGCGGGTATTCTTCGTCAAGCGGCGCTTTTTTAATGTATTTTTTCGATTCGTTCCACGCCTTTTCGAAATTTTCGTTCTTTTCCTCGCGAACGGTTTTCGGATCAAATTGCATAATTTTCCTCTAAAATTGTAAAGTTGATAATAATAAAAATAAATTCAATTTGATTCTTTAAATCATTTTTTCGTTATTAATCTTTGGTTAGAAACGTTTTTTTGAGCGGGCAGGCATCGCGCGCGTTATGGCGATGGTTTTTCTTTTGGATTTCAAAACACGTCGTTTGATTTTTATTTTCGTATTAATAAAGTAGGCGTGTCTCTTTATTTCCATTTCAAGCAAACCATCCCGCATAAACAGACGCTTTGCGTCTGTTTATGCGGATTTCATGTAACGGGAAGATGCAATCGGAAACTGCAGATGCAAATCGGATTAGGAAACAACTGTATTGTTGGAAACAGCAGGTGCAATCTAAACTAAAAATTAACAACAGCAGATGCATTGGAACTAACAACTGTAGGTGCAATCTGAACTAAAAATAAGTAACATTAGGTGCAAGCAGAAAAATAATAAATGCACCCCGCTGTTTGAAATATAGCCGGCGCCGCGCAAAATAAAAATTGCTGCTGAGAATAAGAATTGATTTCAAAACCGGATTCCGGTTTTAAAATCAGTCCAATCCAAAAATTGAAAATGAATTAAAAAGATAAAAATAGAAAAATGAAATTAAAAAAAGATAAAAACAGAATTGGCTAAACTCAGTAAAGCCGTCCGATCATGTCGAGTCCTTTTTCAATCAAATCAAAACATTCCGCAATGCGGCGCGGGTCGGATTCGTTTTGAACGTCTTCGGCAATCACGGTAATTTTGAGCAAAATCAATTCCCGGAGGCGGTCTTCGGCGGCGGAATAAACGCGTTCGCCGACAACATAATCGTCTTCTGTGTGTTGTTTTTGCGGTTGTTTCACCACTTTCGGAGACGGCGCTTTTTTGGCCGGAAGCGTGGCCGAACAGAACACCGGCGTTGATTTTTCGGGAACGGACTCGGGGACTTCGTCCGTGTCGGCGCCGCTGCACAGCGGACAAATAATTTCGCCTTTAAAGCGGAAAAGCGGGGCGCCACAGCTGTCGCAGTGGTTGGCTAACATCGTGCCGCCGGTTTCGAGGAACCGCGCAATCTTTTTAATATCGTCGTCTGAACTCATTCTTTCACCTGATTTATCTTTTTGAATAGGATTGCATTTATAATAAATTGTTGTTTGTCGTTCTTTTTATTTTGTCTATTTTATATATAATTTCTTATGATTATTTGAATCAATTAATCTTTGAATTTTCGCAGCGCAGTTTTCATTTTTTGCCTCTTCATTATCATTTTGAATGAGATCTATTTCATCTGTATTAATTTTTAAAGGTTAGGTTTAAATGATAGATGTTTCTCTTAGGCTACAACGTTTCATACAAATTATTTCTGAAACTTTAAATTAATAGTAATCATTTATTGATGCGAACTTGCTTTTTCGGAATCTCTGTCCACGAAAGCGTTTTGAAATGTCGCAGCTTGAACCGTGTTCATTCATTTCAAAGCCTTTTTCGGTTATCGTCTTTCCTATTGCTTTACATCTGCTTGGATTATTTCATCAAAACAGTGTGTTGTGCTTGATTTTTGCAAGGTCGCTTTGTTATTGTTATCAAAAATTATGGTGATTTTAAATGTCAGCAGACGAATACAAGTCAACAATTGCGCAATGTGTGGCGGAACTGGATATGATCGCAAACGACACGTCCGTTCCGAGAAATATCAGACGCTCAGTGACGGAAATTATAACGATTCTCCAAAATGAAAATCAAGAGCTGTTCTTACGGGCGACCTCCGGACTTTCCATCTTGTCCGACGTCAGTTCCGACCCGAACCTTCCGATGCACACCGGAACTTTGATCTGGAGCATCCTCGGCAAATTAGAAACCATTCCGCCGGAAGTCTAAAACGGAAAAAGGAAACTTTTTCTGTCTCTTTTCACCTTTTCTCTTTTATTTCTGTTTTCGTTTTCTGTTTTTGTTTTTCCCGCCGTTTTCTTTTGTTTTGGCGGCGCCGGCGCGCGCGTTACGGCAGCACATTTTGAAAAATCATATACACCGACAGCGGTTTTTTCATAGACGTCATCAGACCAATGCATCTTTTCGTTTTTGAATAGTTTCACCCGGCAAACTTCAACTATTTAAGGAAGGTTTTCCTAAGAACATACATTTCAGACAACTATTTTCACTGATATTTTATTCATTCTTCATTTGAGTTGATTCGATGCCGGAAAAGGAATACATTAAGCACCCGCTGATTTTGGAAAACGCTGTCGAACAGCGTCTTTACCAGCTCAACATTGCTTCCGGCTGCACGAAAAAAAACTCGCTCGTCGTTTTGCCGACGTCGCTCGGAAAAACCGTCGTCGCTCTTTTGATTATGGTCGCCCGCCTGGAGCGCGCCGGCGGCAAAGTGCTCCTGTTGTCGCCGACAAAACCGCTCGTCGAACAGCATTTCTCATTTTTTTCCCGCGTCTTAAAACTCAGCGAGGGACAAGTCGTCGCGTTTACAGGCGGCGTTTCTCCCGAAAAACGCGGCGACATTTGGAACAGCGCCACTGTCATCATTTCAACACCACAAGTGATTGAAAACGACCTGCTCAGCCGGCGCATCAATTTGAACGACGTTTCTTGCGTTGTTTTTGATGAGGCGCACCGCACCGTTGGCGATTATGCGTACACGTACATTGCGGAAAAGTACATGGAAACCGCCAAAAATCCGCTCGTTTTGGGCATTACGGCCAGCCCCGGCAGCGAAGATGAAAAAATCTCCGACGTCTGCCAAGCCCTGTCGATTGAAAACGTGATCGTTAAAACCGAAAACGACGCCGACATCAAACCTTACGTTCATAAAAAAGAAGTGGAATGGCTCATGCTGTCCCTTCCCAAAGAAATGGCCGATATTGAAGCGGCGTTGAAAAAGGTCCTTGACGACCGCATGCAAAAGCTTTCCGAGTTCGGTTATTCTCTCGGCACCAAATATGTCGCCAAACGAGACCTTCTGGCACTTCAAAAATCGCTGGCGAACGAAATGAAATCCGGCGACGTCGATTCCAACGTTTACGCCGCGATTTCGGTTTTGGCGGAAATCATGAAAATCGAACATGCCGTCGAATTGATTGAAACGCAGGGCACAAAACCGCTTCTCGCTTACCTTCAAAAGCTGGAAAGCGAAGCGTCGTCGTCGAGTTCAAGCAAAGCCGCCAAGCGGCTCGTCCACGATCTCTATTTCCGGCAAGCGCTTCATTTGGCGCAAAACAGCGACGTCGAACACCCGAAGTTTTACGCCGTCCGTGAAATTGTTCAAAAGCAGCTGACCGAATTTCCGGAATCGAAAATCATCGTTTTTACCAACTTCCGCGACACCGCCAACACCGTTTTGGAAGCCTTGTCGGACATTCCCGGCGTTTCTCCTGTTCGTTTTGTCGGACAAGGTTCCCGCCATAAAGACAAAGGACTCACTCAAAAACAGCAAACGGAAATCTTAGATCAGTTCCGAAACGGCGACTACAACGTACTGATTGCGACGTCGGTCGCCGAAGAAGGACTCGATATTCCGGCCACTGACATGGTTCTGTTCTACGAGCCGATTCCGTCAGAAGTCCGCAGCATTCAGCGCAAAGGCCGCACCGGCCGTTTCCAAACCGGTCGTGTGATTGTTTTGGTGACGAAAGGCACCCGCGACGAGGCTTACCGCTGGAGCAGCCAGAGCAAAGAACGAAAAATGCTCTCGACGATGAAAAACCTTCAAAAATCTTATTCCGAAAAAGGAGATGAGGAGGAGACGCCGCAAAGGACGTTTTCGGATTTTGAAAAGGAATTCAAGGAAAAATATCAAAATTCAAAAACAGAATCTGAATTGGACTCAGAAACAGACTCTGAAACCGAAATTGGATCAATTGATATTGATTACAATAACGATGATGTTGATGGTGTTAACGATATTGATAATGTTGACGATATTGATTCTGAAAATGAATCTTCGGAAAATACAAATGATGAGTTTAATGAACAACTCATTCACGACATTGAATCCAAAAAAGAATCTTCAAAATCGAAAACAACTTCCACATCCGATTTTTTCCAAGAGGAATCTCCGGTTTTGAAAATCTTGGTCGACAACCGGGAAATGCGCAGCGGCGTTCGCAAGCTTTTGGAAGCCGAAGGCGTCGAGCTTCAAATGGCGCAGCTGGAAGTCGGCGATTACGTCATCAGCGACGAGATGGCGGTCGAGCGCAAAAGCGTCGCCGATTTTTCCGCGTCGCTTCTTGACGGCAAACGCAATCTTTTTTCACAATTGGTTGACCTGTCGCGTACTTACAAAAAACCGGCGTTGATTGTGGAAGGCGAAGAAAACATTACAGCCGGCCACATGATTAATCCGAATTCGATTCGCGGCGCTCTTTTGTCGATTGAAATGGATTTGAACGTGTCGATTTTTTACACAAAAAACGAAGAAGAAACGGCGCTTTTGCTGAAAATGATGGCCAAAAAAGAGCAAATCAACGGCAAAAAAAGCGTCAACCCTCACGGCAAGAAAGTCTCCAAAACAACGGCGGAACAACAGGAATATATTTTGTCGTCCATTCCGGGCGTCGGCCCGCATGCGGCCAAGATGCTGCTGAATGAATTTGGGTCGCTTGAAAACGTTTTTAATTCGACGGAAGAAGACCTGTGCCGGGTTAAGGGCATCGGTAAAAAGACAGCGGGACGAATTTTAGGCGTCGTGAAAGCGGATTACAAATAATCAACTTCCTTTTTTTGTAAAATCAATAAGTAAATATAGATTCGGATAATCTTATTTTCAACTTTTAAAAAATTATTATTTGTTTGATTTAAATTTTATTTAAATTAATAATAAAAGTTGGAATGAATATGCCTGAATCTCAAAATATTGAATATAAATCTTCTTGGCGGGATGACTATCTCAAATGGATTTGCGGCTTTGCCAATGCAAACGGCGGCAGAATTTTCATTGGTACTGATGATTCCGGAAATGTGATTGGTATTCCGAATGCTCAAAAATTGATGGAAGATATCCCGAACAAAGTTAAGGATACGATGGGAATATTGGTCGACGTTAATTTGAATCATTTTTCCACCAAAGATTATTTGGAAATCGTTGTTGAGAGTTATCCCTCCCCGGTTAATTACAAGGGTCAATACCATTATCGAAGCGGCAGCACAAAACAAGAGTTAAAAGGGGCGGCGTTGGACAAATTTATGCTCAACAAAAAAGGGAAGCGGTGGGATGGTGTTCCTGTCCCTTATGTTTCCGTTTCCGATTTAAAATCTGAAACGTTTGATTTTTTCAGAACACGCGCTTTGAAAAGCCACCGGATTGAAGAAACCGCATTAAACGACAGCAATGAACAATTAATTGAAAATCTTCAATTGAAAGAAAATGATTATCTTAAACGGGCAGCCATTTTGCTTTTTCATCCTAATCCGGAAAAGTTTGTTACCGGCGCTTACATTAAAATCGGACGTTTTAAAACAGACGATGATTTACGCTTCCAAGATGAAATTCATGGCAATTTGTTTGAGCAGATTGAAAAAACAATGGATTTACTCACAACGAAATATATGAAATTCGAAATCAGCTATGAAGGTTTGGCCCGAATCGAAACGCCGGAATACCCGGTTGAAGCGATTCGTGAAGCTTTATTGAATGCCGTTTCCCACAAAGATTATTCCGGCGGCGTCCCGATTCAGATCAAAGTTTATGATGATAAAATTATTTTTTGGAACGAAGGACAGCTTCCCGAAAATTGGACCGTAGATACTCTTTTGCAGCAACATCCGTCAAAACCGTTCAACCCCGATATTTCAAATGCATTTTTCCGTTGCGGATATATTGAATCTTGGGGACGAGGCATCACAAAGATCAAGAACGAATGCAAAAATTCAGGGCTTCCAAAGCCAATTTATCATTTTAATGAACCGGATTTTTCTGTTGAATTTAGAACAGAGTCTTGTTACAAAAATGATTTAATTAAATCCGGAATAAATGAGCGTCAATTCAAAGCGATTCTTTTTGCAAAAGATAATGGACTTATTCGAAATATGGATTACCAATCTTTAAATAATGTTTCAAAAAGAACAGCAACGACCGAATTGACTGCACTCGTTCAGAAGTATAATATATTGATAAAACAAGGAACTTCAGGCTCCGGAATCATTTATTATTTCAATGAAGAAATGTATTAATTTTTGAACGAGAGTGGGGCAATAGTGGGGCAATATTAAATATTGTTTTGAAATGAGTTCTGCCTACAGTTCTTGATTTTATTTTATTTTTATTCAAAAAAGTGGGGCAATAGTGGGGCAAAATGAAGAATATACAAAATAGAAAATAAAATGAAAAAGTGAAAAATGAAAAAAGACCACAGATTTAACTGTGGTCTCTTGAATTTCATTTTACATTCAATTTATGATTTTCTTTCCACTTTCAAGATCGAGTGGTTGACCGCATTTTTCGGGCATCCGGCAATGCAGCGCTTGCAGCTGGAACCCAGGCATTTTTGGCTGTCAATAATAATGTAGTTGTCAGGTTCGCGTTTTTCCACACGAATCGCGTTTTCCGGACATGTTTTTTCACATTTGTGACAGAAAATACAGCCGTAGGCAGGCGCGGTCAGGTAAACGCCGATGTGTTCCACCATTTGAATACCTTCTTTGCCGACGTTGTCGATGTCGCGAATCACGCGGCGTTCGACGTTGGGCTCGGGGGCGTCGTGCGGGAACGGGCGAATGCCGAACGTTTTGAGCATTTCGTCAAACATTTCCATCGGCATGCCTTGTTCCCAATAGGACAGCTCGCAAATGTAAATGTCCTTAAACGTCTGGGACGTCGCCATCATCAAGTGGTCGGCTTTGATCTTTTTCGCCATTTTGTCGACGTCGCCCAACTGCTCGGGGTGAATCGCCAGTTTGCGGGCGAGACCGATGGACGTGTTTCCGAATTGGATGACGTTTTTGGCGTAGTTCGGGACAGATCCGAGATAAGCAGCCTTCTTGCCGTCGACGTACGTGCCGGTCGCGCCGGAAATGTACGCATATTCCAATTGATCGTACTCAAGGCCGGCAGCTTCCATCAAGGTGAGCTGGGCGGCGCGGATGGCACCGATGGCTTTTCCGATTTCCACGACGTCTTTTTCGGTGATCTCAATGTCTTTTCCGAGAATGATTTTGCCGTTGGGCAGTTTCGGAATCTTGGTCATGAGTTTGCTTTTGAGGGCGACCGACATACAGGAAATGACGCCGGTTCCGGTAATGCCGACCGGAGGGATTTCTCCTTTTTCAATGATTTCGCCGGTGACCGGATTGATCAAGTCGCCTTTGGACGATTGCATTTTGTCGTCGAGAACGGTCAGGCGCCAGTAGTCGCCTTCTTGGTTGACGTCGCTGATGGCGCCGGGGCTGGCGAGCATACCGCACGGGATGCCTTGTCCTTCAATAGCGGGGCCGGCGGCGGCGCTGGCGGTAATGATTTTGTCGCCGACTTTGATGGCCATTTCGGCGTTGGTGCCGTAGTCGGTGACCATACACGGTTTTGTTTGCGTGTTGAAGTCGGTTTCCGTCATCATGGCGAGCGCGTCGGCGCCGATTTCGTGCTGGATGGCGGGCGGAACAATAATTTGGCAGCCGCCGAGATCGCAAATGCCGTCGAAGAGTTCTTTGGCGGGAAAAATCCGGGCGTCGCGTTTGACATTTTCAACGCCTAAGGTTTTCTGCTTGGTTTTTCCGGCGTAAGCCAGGTCGCGGATTTCGATGTTTTGGAAAAGAGACAGCTGAATCGGGTTTCCGCAGATGGAAATGTAGTCGATTTGTTTCGGATCGACGTCAAAAGCAACCAGCATTTTCTTGACGGTTTGAAGCATCACTTCATTGGCGACGTCTTCGCCGGTCACGATGGCGAATTCCAAGTGGTCGATAACGTTTCCGCCGGGAAGCGGGTGGCCCATGGTGATGACGGTTTTGATCGTTTCGTTTGTTTTCGGATCCAAAAGCTGCGCGCGAAAACCGCTCGTTCCAAGGTCAAGTGCGATAACGTACATTTTTTCCCTCTCTGATGTCACATTTTTATGTAATATTTTGTAATATCTAAAAATAAAAAACTGAAAAAGAAACTGAAAGCAAATAAACGATGATTCGTTTTTAAATAAATTAGATGTCATTCGTTTTTTAGGTTTATTTTTCTTTCGACTCTTTTAACCGGATTTTGCCGATTTTTGTCGGATTTTCATATATATCTCATATAATATACTCATATAATTCAAATCGATTGTATTTTTACAATGCACTGATAATTTCATACGCCATATGTAATTTTTAATCTCTATATCATGAAAATTCAGGATAAAATTTAAAAATCTTCACGGCTTTATGAGTGTAGGTTTATCCGGTTGAATTGCGCTTTTACGGCGTTTGCAATTGTTTTTGCAAAATTAATTGGATTTTAATCATTTTTTCAAAATGGTTGAAAAATTGACTGAAAATGACGGTAAAATTTAATGAAAGTTAATGATTTCGTTGTTTCTGTCAAAAACTTCAAATAAATCAGATAAACGGATATAGTGTCAAGGGCATCGTTTCGGTGCGAAGACGTATAATTTTGACGTACGGAATTTTTGATTCATCATTGGGGGAACTCAAAATGACAACATACACAGCAAAAGACAGATTATACCGTGTTTTAAGAGGAATGGAAGTTGACAGAATGCCGGCCGTTTGTTTCACACAAACCGCCACTGTCGAACAGATGGAAGCCGTTAAAGTCTACTGGCCGGAAGCCCACGAAAACGCCGAAATGCTCTTCAAATTGGCAGAAGCGGCCCACACCGTCGTTGGCTTTGAAGCCATCCGCGTGCCGTTTGACATCACCGCAGAAGCGGAATTCTTCGGCTGCAAATTGAAAGCCGGTACCCGCGACCAACAACCCTCCGTCATCGGCCACAGCGTCAAGACGCCGGAAGATGTTGACAAATGGAAAGACTTCAAATTCGGCACCGGAAAACGTGTTGACACCATCATCGAGTCCGTCAAACTCTCCGCCGAGAAATACGGCAAAGAACTCCCGATTATCGGTTCCATGATCGGTCCCTTCTCCCTCGCCCAACACCTCAACGGCGACAACTGGTTTATGGGCATCATGATGGACGACCCGGTCGTTCAACCGCTCCTTGACTTGTCCACCGACTTCTGTATTAAATACGCGACCGAAATGGTCAAAGCCGGCGCCGACACCATCGTCATCATCGACCCGACGGCCAGCTACGAACTTCTCGGCGACCAATTCTACGACAAGTTCGCCGTTCCGTACCACAAGAAGATCGCAGACGCCATGCGCGCTCTGAACGTCTCCACCGTTCTGCACATCTGCGGCGACACCACAAAAGGCATCGCCCTCATGGACAAGGCCGGCGTCGACGGCATCAGCGTTGACCAAAAAGTCAACCTCACCGCCGCAGCCGCTGCCTCCAAGCAAGCCAAAATCGTCGGCAACCTCGACCCGGTCCAACTCCTCTGGAAAGGCACCCCGGCCGATGTCACCGCCCGCTGCAAAGCCGCATTCGCCGAAGGCGCAACCATCGTTACCGTTGGCTGCGGTATTGTGACCAACACCCCGACTGCAAACTTGCAAGCCTTGGTGGAATTCACCAAAACAGCAACCTACAAGTAATTTAATTTCGTCTTGAACGAAAACCAAAAGCGATCCGCCAAACGGCGGGTTGCTTTTTTTTTGGATTTTTGAAAATAAAAATAAATATTTTATATATTCTATTTCCATCAATCATTTATACAGGATAAACAAATTTGAAGATATTTCCAAAATCTTAAAAGATGTGATCCGATTGAATTTCCCGAAGCGAAACTTGACTGAAAATGAAAATTTCTTGTTTACCGTGTTTTTACTTGGGTTTGCCGGATTGGCTTTCCTGTTGTTTTATGCAGATGTGACCGACCAGTATTGGCGTTCTGTCAACCTGATTTTTCTGATTCTCAGCTATTTTGGTCCGGCAATTTACGGTTTTGTTTCCAAAGACCAAAAAAGAGCGGTTGTACTCGGTTTTGTTTTTCCGTTTATTTTTTACCTTTTGGAAGTCGTCTCCATGAGTAATTTTTTCAAAGATTGGCCTTCGGTCGGTTTTATTTTGTTCCGAGCCGGTATGTTTCTGTCAACGGCTGTGGTGGCTGCCGGTCTCGGATGGGTTGCTGCGATGACGGACCGGAAATTTGCGACGCCGAGAAACAACAATATTCTATTTATCGGTCTCCTGGTCCTGTATTCTATTTTTGCTCTTTTGGATTATAAGTGGCCTTTTTTGTCTTCGGTTCTTCTCCTGGTGTAGTTTTTCGGAGCGATTGCTTACGGTTATGTCACCAAAGATTCCAACCGCGCTTTTGCGCTTGGCGTTTTGTTTCCGGCCATTTTCATGGGCTCCATCATTCTTTATCCGTATATTTTCCCGCCGGATTACGTTCTTCCGGAACCGGAACTGATTGATCAAATAAAAAGTTACGTTGTCTTGAGCTTGTTTTTGATATTTGGCGGAATTGCCGGATGGTTTGCCGGAAAAGAAGCAAAGGATTTGAACAAAAAGTTGACGTATACGGTTTTGGTTTTGATTTCTTTTGCGGCGGGCATGGTTCTTTGCCTGTTTATGTTATTGGATTAAATCGATAAACGTGAGGATGAAAGATTTAAATGAAATACAAACCGACAGCAATAGCCAACATTATTTTATTTGTTGGTTTTTTAATATTTTATATCATTCTGTCACAAATTTATCGTTTAGAGCTGAGCCGACCCATATTTTCAAGCTTAACTGAAACATGATGATGGTTCAGCCTTTTATCTGTCAAATCTCATAAACCATCCCGCTTAAACAGACGCGTTTCGCGTCTGTTTAAGCGGATATTGTGTAATGGGAAGGTGCAATTCAAAACAGAAGATGCAAAAATGAGCAAGATAGCAACTGTATTGTTGGAAACAGAAGGTGAAAATCGGATCCGGAAACAAGTGTATTGTTGGAAACTGAAGATACAAATCGGTACCAAGAAACAAGTGTATTGTTGGAAACTGAAGATACAAATCGGTACCAAGAAACACCTGTATTGTTGGAAACAGAAGATACAAATCGGTACCAAGAAACAACTGTATTGTTGGAAACAGAAGATACAAATCGGTACCAAGAAACAACTGTATTGTTGGAAACAGAAGATACAAATCGGTACCAAGAAACACCTGTATTGTTGGAAACAGAAGATACAAATCGGTACCAAGAAACAACTGTATTGTTGGAAACAGAAGATACAAATCGGTACCAAGAAACAACTGTATTGTTGGAAACAGAAGATACAAA
>NZ_JAWDKD010000016.1:0-6843 GCF_032714475.1 Methanolapillus africanus
TGATAAAAGATATTTTAATCTTTACTTAAAAGAATGTGAATTTAGGTACAATTATAGGAATGAGAATTTATATCTGAAAATCCTGGAAATTATCAGAGAAAATCCTCTATTCTTATCATGACCCTTAAAAATAAAAGCTTAGGCTGAAAAAGACGTCGTTGTCCGTTTTTTTCAGCCTTTTTTTATTGACTTTTTTGATGTTTTTTTGTTTTTAAAAATCGGGCTTAGGTTTTGGCAATTGATGAAAAGCCGACGCTATAACGCGCGCGCCGGCGCAGCGCATAAATCGGATGCAGTACGTACCAGATCCGTTCCAATTGTTTCCCGCAAGTTTCGCTCTCTGAACGCCGAAGGCGTGAAGAGGGCGGAACTTGGCGGATTGCTGTTAATTTTAAAATTGATTGGCAGAACAGCAGCTGAAGTGAACTCTATTTTAAATCTCAATTTGCACCTTACAGTTGACTGTTTTCAGATTTCAGTTTGCATCTTCCAGTTACTATTTTTAGATTTCAGTTTGCATCTTCCAGTTACTATTTTTAGATTTCAGTTTGTATCTGCAGTTCACTATTTTTAGAGATTGGATTGCACCTGCAGTTTGCAAATACAGAATAAAACCAATTTGTACCTACTGTTTCTAAAAATACACCTGTTTCCTGATCCGATTTGCATCTTCTGTTTGCAATTTCAGATTGTATCTGCTGCGCGGTATCCGTAAAATACAAACGCTATCGCGTTTGATTTTACGGGATGGTTTGCTTGATACTTACAAAAAATTACCCTTTGGTTTTAAAAATCCAAAAAGAAAAAGTGCCGCCATAACGCGCGCGCCCGCCGCCCGCCAAAAAGTCAAACCCCCAACCGTTTCCATGAATATATAAACCTTGAACTCATTTTATTCCGAAACACCAGGTGATTTTTTTGATACAAATTCCTTCACTCTCATTTGATTCTGTCGCCAACGCGGTCTTTGAAATTTTGCGGGAATCGGAAACCATTCTTCCCGACGACGTCGTTTTGTCAATTCAAAACGCCGCCGACAAAGAATCGAGTCCGGTCGCCAAAACGCAGTTGAACTCCATTCTCAAAAACATTGAGCTCGCCGCTAAAAAAAGCGTTCCGATTTGCCAGGACACCGGCATTTTTATCTTTTTCGTCGAAATCGGTCGCGACCTTTGTCTTGACTTCGACATTGAAGGCGCGATTCGAAACGGCTGCGTCCGGGCGACTCGGGAAGTTCCGCTCCGGCCGAATGTGGTCGATCCGCTGACGCGCCACAACACCGGAAACAACATTGGATACGGCCTTCCGGAAATCAATTATGCGTTTGTTCCCGGAAACACGCTGACAATTACCGTGGCGCCCAAGGGTGCCGGTTCCGAAAATATGAGCGCCATTCGTATGTTTAACCCGACCGAAGCGGGCAAAATCAAAGAGTTCGTCGCCAAAACCGTTCTCGACGCCGGCGGAAAACCCTGCCCGCCCGTTGTGATCGGCGTCGGCATCGGTGGATCATTCAACCAATCCGCCAAACTCGCCAAAGAAGCCTTGCTTTCACCGATTTGGCCGGATGAGATTGTTTGCGAAACGCCCGAACTTATGGAAATGGAAAAAGAAATCTTGGATGCTGTCAATTCTCTCGGCATCGGCTGCATGGGTCTTGGCGGCGACACAACCGCTCTGGCTGTTCATATTAAGAAGTCGTCCTGCCACACCGCGTCTCTTCCGGTTGCCGTCAACATTCAATGTTGGGCAAACCGCCACGCGACTGCCGTTTACGACGGAGGGAAATAAATGTCCTCCAATCCGCAACCTCAAACTTATCACTTGAAAACGCCGCTGTCCGCAGAAGACGTTCTCAAAATTAATGCCGGCGACACCGTTTATTTGACAGGAACGATTCTGACCGCCCGTGACGAAGCTCATTCCCGAATGATTGAATTTGACGAACAAAAACATTCGCTTCCGTTTGATTTGGAAGGCGCCGTTGTCTATCATTGCGGTCCCGTTATGGAATTGAAAGAGAAAAAGACCGATCACGGAGATTGCCGGACGGACGCCGAATGGCATGTCGTTGCGGCCGGACCGACAACCAGCGACCGAATGACAAAAATGACGCCCAAGGTTTTGGTGTCGCACAACATCCGCGCCCTCATCGGAAAAGGCGGCATGGAAAACATTGCCGGAACACTGAGCGGAAAATGCATTTATTTGTCGTACACCGGCGGCTGCGCGGCCTTGGCCGTCGATATGATTGAAAAGGTTGAAACGGTTTTTTGGGAAGATTTGGGAATGCCGGAAGCCGTTTGGGTTCTGAGCGTTAAGGAGTTCGGACCTTTGATTGTCGGGGTTGATGCGCACGGAAATGATTTGTTTAAAGATGTGAAAGAAAAGGCGAAGGAGAAGTTTTTGAAGATTTCAAAATAATTCTTCCATATTTTCATTTTTTCTTTCACTATTTTTATAATATGTAAATTATTTTTAAAAAAGTTTAACTACTTGGATGTCATATTTTTGTCAATTAATCTTTCAAATTTGCAGAAAAAATGCAATTTTTAAAATTAAAAAGGCAAAAATATGATCATTGAGTTTCGAGTCAAAAATTTCTTGTCCATCAAGGATGAACAAGTCCTCAGTTTTGAAGCGGATTCAAACACGGACTATGAAAAATATTTTGTGACGGAAATCGGAGGATATCGGCTTTTAAAAGTGATGGGCATTTACGGAGCGAACGCTTCTGGTAAATCCAATATCTTGAAAGCTTTGGACAAGTTTCTTGAAATCGGTTTAAAATCAAGATACATGGGCGATAATTTAGCAAGAACAACCTTTTCTTTCAATTCTGATTATGACAGAGGTAATTCCCAACTTGGAATGGACTTTCTCATCGAAGATTCCGGGAAATTTATCAAATATCGATATGAAATTATCTATAACGTGCTCGATATTGTTTCGGAAAAATTAGAATATTATCCAAATTCAAGACCTGCACTCGTTTACGAACGCGTTCAAAATATTGAAAATCCAAGAGGATTTGATTTTAAAGTTCCAAAATCAATGAAACTGAAAAACGCCGACAAAGACGCAATTGAATTAAACACATTGCGTAACACATCCGTTTTGTCTTCATTTTCAAGAATCAATCCGATATTCCCGCAAGCAAAAAAAGTTTATAATTATTTTTCATCCTATCTGAAAAATACCATTAAGACGAACTTATCACTCAAAGATGAATCAATGAATTATTTTGAAAAGTCATACGAACGACGGAATATTTTAACGGAGCTTTTTCAAAAAGCAGATTTTGATATTTCTGATGTCCAAATTCTCAATCTTAGAAAAATGGCAGAGTTTGGGATATATGATCATAAAAAGGAATATCAGGCTGCAATGGATTCAATTATGGTTAAAGAAACAAGTGTATTTGATCAATATTTATCGCTGAAATATGACATCCCTAAATTTGAAACATATTTTATTCACACGTATCAGGAGAATGGAGAATACAAATCCGGCAAATTGCCATTAAGTTCCGAATCCTTGGGGATGGTTCAGTTCTTCGGTCTAGCCTATCCGTTAATTCACGCCTTGGTTCATCCATCGGTGTTGCTCATTGATGAAATTGAAAACTCGCTTCATTTGGAAATCGTCAAGTACATCATTATGATCTTTTTGTCAAATGCGACAACCTCTCAAATGTTATTCACAACGCAAAATCTTCTTCTTTTGGACGGAGAAATCATGAGAAAGGACGCGATTTGGTTTACACAAAAACAAAAAGACGGTTCCACCGAATTGTATTCCTTAACAGATTTCACAGACTTGAACAGAAGCAACAGAAATTATTTAAAATCATATTTGGCCGGTAATTTTGGTGCGGTGCCGGACATTTACCAATTTAAACTCGACCTGGATTCTTTAAAAAAGAGCGAATCAAAAATCTAATAAACGGCATCAAGGGGTTTGATTCAAATGGGGAAATCCAGACAAATAAAAAGGCGAAGAGTTTCAACGAAAAACATATTGATTATCGGTGAAGGGGAATCGGAAAGAGATTATTTTACCCAACTGAAACATCACATCAAATCTGAAAACAAAGTTGAAAACAAATCTGAAAATTTAAATGCGGGCGGCAATTTCAATATTGTTCCGGACAAATCTGAAAATTCAGATTTCAAAACCATCTTTGAGCGGGCTGAAAAGAACAAAGAAGACTATCAGTGGATATTCTGCTTGATCGATTTGGACCATATTTTAAATCATTCTCTTTACGATAAATACCTCGAAAGCAAGAAACAAATCGAATCTTCCGGCAACATTTTTGTCATTGAATCTTGCCCTTGCTTTGAATTTTGGATTTTACTTCACTATGAATATTGCGGCGCATCCTTCTGCCATTGCGACGATTTAATCAAAAACAAGCTGAAGGATTATCTTCCGGAATACAAAAAAGGAATGATTAAGCATTACTACCCTCAAATTAAAAATAAACAGGAATTGGCAGTCCGGCGTTCAAAAGAATCAAAAGACAATCGTGATCGAGAAATTCAAAGCGAAACGTTCGGCTCAGAGAATTCGTGCCGAATTTCATTTACAGAAATGCATATCCTTATGAATAAGCTTTTAGATTGTGAATGTAAAATTTAAATTCCATCCAATCAATATAAATTAAAATATTTTTAAAATACGAATACAAACTACAAAAATTCAAAAAACAAAACCTGAACCGTTATGTCCGAAAATAACATTGTCATGCACATCGATATGGACAGCTTCTACGCGTCCGTTGAAATCCGCGACCGTCCCGACTTAAAAGACAAGCCTGTCGCCGTTTGCTCAAAAACATATTCCTTAGAAAAAGACGCGCCGCGCGGCGTGATCAGCGCCGCTTCGTATCCGGCGCGCAAATTCGGACTTCATTCGGCGATGTCGCTCGCAGAAGCCTTGAAACTGTGTCCCGATGTCGTTCTTTTGCCCATGAATCGCGACCTTTACAAACAAGTGTCGGACAACATTATCAAAATCATCGGCAAACACATGAAAACGGTTCAGCAGGTCAGCATTGACGAAGCTTACGCTCTTTTTCCCGATTCGGTTCAAACATATGACGATGCGAAGCAGTTGGCGCAAACCATTAAAAATGAAATTTACGCCGCCGAACGCATTACCTGTTCCGCCGGCATCGCGCCGAACAAATCAACCGCCAAAATCGCGTCGGGGTATCAAAAACCAAACGGCATGACCATCGTTTTGCCGGAAAACCAACTTGCGTTTCTGTCGCCGCTTCCGGTCACCAAAATTCCGGGCGTCGGCCAAAAAACCAACGAGTTCTTTGATTTATACAACATCAAAACCGTCGGTGATTTGGCCAAAACCGACAAACGGCTTTTGTTTGAAAAACTCGGGAAGCAAGGACTCGTTTTTTCAGATATTGCCAACGGCATCGACAATGCGCCGGTGATTGAAACGGCCGACGTCAAATCCATCAGCCGGTTTTATTCGCTCAGCCCGTTTACGGCCGACTCCAAAGCCCTATCTCTGGGCTGCGACGCCGTTTGCGAAGAAGTTCACAAGCTGCTCAGCGACAAGAAAATGTTTTACAAAACCGTGACGATCAGCCTTCGTTTTTATGACTTTTCCACGGCGTCCAAATCCAAAAGCCATAGCGTGCACGTGTCCGACATCAACACGCTCAAACGGTATGCACAGGAGATGCTGCTGGAACTGATCGACAACAACACGGATCACAAAAAGTCCCGGCAAATCAGTGTTGGCGTGTCTAAATTGAAAAAGACGGACGTCAATCAGATGCAGCTGTCAGATTTCTTTTAATGAATAGATGATTCGTTTTTTGGGGGAGATGAAGTGGATTTTGATTTAAATATTCTCAAAAAACAGTTCAATCGGAGAGGGTTCAACTCTACCGTTTGCAATAATCGTCACGAAGCGGTGGATTATATTTTGGAAACGTTTCCTGTGAACGATGAGATGATTATTGGAATGGGAAACTCGTTAACGTTGGACGCTTTGGGCATCAAGGATATTTTGATCGAAAGAGCTTCGGCCGTCTATCAGCACGCTCCCGGCTCATCAGAAGTTGAATCGAAAAAGGCTCTGTTGGCAGATCTCTATTTGACGTCGGCAAACGCCGTTTCTTACGACGGTCAAATCGTCAATATTGACGGGACCGGTAACCGCACGGCAGCAACATGTTACGGACCAACTCAGGTTATTTATGTCGTCGGGAAAAATAAAATTGCGGAATCGTTGGAAGACGCCGTTTGGCGCGCTCGAAACGTCGCCGCCGTTCAAAATGCGAAACGATACAACAGAAAAACGCCTTGCGTCGTGACGGGAAAATGTGAAGATTGCTTATCCCCGGAATGTATTTGCGGGGTTATGACCATTCATCGAAAACAACCGCATGGAAATAAGATCACGATCGTTCTTGTTAATGAAGAGCTGGGGCTTTAACATCAGCTGTATTTTACATGAATTAAAAATCATAACATAAGAAGAATAAATTGAAAAAAATAAGCTGAAAAAAGAATAAATAAAAAAAGGGTCACGATAAGAATAGAGGATTTTTTCTGATAATTTCCAGGATTTTCAGATATAAATTCTCGTTCCTATAATTGTACCTAAATTCACACTCTTTTAAGTAAAGATTAAAATATCTTTTATCAATCCCTCTGTACTTACTCATTCTGGTTTTAGAGAAACCCCAGAATCCTTCAATCCCATTAATATGGGATTTTCCATTGACAAATTCATCTTTGCCGTGGTCCACACGATAGTGTTTATCATATCCCACGTCAACCAATCCATCATATCCGTGCCAGTTGT
>NZ_JAWDKD010000017.1:0-1313 GCF_032714475.1 Methanolapillus africanus
GGCGCTCTTTTCGTTTGATTGTAATCCTTGGCCAAAATCAAATTTAGTTTTAAACTTTCCAAACAATATTAAATAAAAGCTGTGCAGGCAAATGAAATATAGTTGCCAGTAATAATTCCGGTTGATTCTGCCGGAGGTTACTGCTATCGGTGTTTGACTAAGCCATGCGAGTCAAATGTTCTTCGTGAACATGGCGTAATGCTCAGTAACACGTGGATAACCTGCCCTCAGATCCGGCATAACCTCGGGAAACTGAGGATAATTCCGGATAAATCTCTTCTGCTGGAATTGCTTAGAGATTCAAAGAATTTCGTCTGAGGATGGGTCTGCGGCCTATCAGGTTGTAGCGGGTGTAATGTACCCGCTAGCCGACAACGGGTACGGGTTGTGAGAGCAAGAGCCCGGAGATGGATTCTGAGACATGAATCCAGGCCCTACGGGGCGCAGCAGGCGCGAAAACTTTACAATGCAGGAAACTGTGATAAGGAGACACCGAGTGCTCACATCAAATGTGGGCTGTCCACCTACTTAAGTCGTAGGTGTTAGCAAGGGCCGGGCAAGACCGGTGCCAGCCGCCGCGGTAATACCGGTGGCCCGAGTGGTAGCCGCTTTTATTGGGTCTAAAGGGTCCGTAGCCGGCCCGGACAGTCCGTTGGGAAATCCGAATGCTCAACATTCGGGCTATCAGCGGATACTTCCGGGCTTGGGATCGGGGGAGGTAAGGGGTACTACAGGGGTAGGAGTGAAATCTTGTAATCCTTGTGGGACCACCTGTGGCGAAGGCGCCTTACCAAAACGAGTCCGACGGTGAGGGACGAAAGCTGGGGGCACGAACCGGATTAGATACCCGGGTAGTCCCAGCCGTAAACGATGTTCGCTAGGTGTCAGGCATGGCGTGACTATGTCTGGTGCCGAAGGGAAGCCGTGAAGCGAACCACCTGGGAAGTACGGCCGCAAGGCTGAAACTTAAAGAAATTGGCGGGGGAGCACAACAACGGGTGGAGCCTGCGGTTTAATTGGACTCAACGCCGGAAAACTCACCAGGGGAGACAGCAATATGTAGGTCAAGCTGAAGACTTTACCTGAATCGCTGAGAGGAGGTGCATGGTCGTCGCCAGTTCGTACTGTGAAGCATCCTGTTAAGTCAGGCAACGAGCGAGACCCGTGCCTACAGTTACCAGCATTATCTTCGGATAGATGGGGACTCTGTAGGGACCGCCGGTGCTAAACCGGAGGAAGGTGCGGGCTACGGTAGATCAGTATGCCCCGAATCCCTTGGGCTACACGCGGGCTACAATGGACGGGACAATGGG